>JBDLIO010000160.1:0-6048 GCA_039714865.1 Acidobacteriota bacterium
CCTCTATCTCGGCGATACTTTCCAGTACTTGATCGGGATGTCGAAATTCTGGACCGCAGGCATCGAAAAGGTGATTGAGGCGTGGGACGGCTTCAGGGCTCGTGGCGGGACCGTCCGTCTGATCGAGGGCAATCGGGATTTCTTCCTCGACGAGAAGGACCTGAAACACCGGATCGACCAAAGTGCCCTGTCGCTCGAGTTCTCAGCCGGTGATGTCACTTTCCGGCTGGTCCACGGCGACAAGGTCAACCAAAGGGACTGGCAGTATCTCTTTTGGTCGCGCCTTTCGAAGTGTCGGCCGGCCCGGTTGTGGGCCCGGTGGTTGCCCCGGCGCCTCGCGGTCGCGATCGTCCGAAAGATGGAGGCCCGCCTGGCCAAGACCAATCGGAAGTTCCGGTATGTAAAGCCCGTCGAAGCCCTCCGAGAAGAGTCTTTGTCGGCTTTTCGGCGAGGTGTGGATGTGCAATTCTTCGGCCACTTTCATACGTTGTGGACCTTTTCAGATGGAGAGAAATCAGCGATGGTCGTCCCCGCATGGCTCGAGACCCGCCAGGCCCTGATCGTTGAAGAAACGGGTCGATGGCACGGTGTTGACGAGCATCTTCGGCCGGTCGTTTTCACCGAGGCGGAGGTGGCCGGTGGCTGAGGCGCCCGCTCGGTTGCCCGGTCCGTCCGGGGTCTTGGCAGGCCGACTGCCGGTTCCTCCCTCCAAAAGCCTGACCAACCGTGCGCTGATCGCTGCCGCGGTCGCAGGTGGGGGGGTGATTGTTGATCCTCTGGACTGTGAGGATACGCGCCTTTTGGCGACTGCCCTGGAGACGGCAGGGTGGGCGGTGGAGTGGAGAGGACCGGTGATCACTGTCGGTTCGATGACGCCGGGTGAGTCCCTGGTCAGGGTCGATCTCGGAAACTCCGGGACCGGAGCCCGGTTGCTCCTGGCTCTCCTGGCCTCGGTCCCCGGTCACTTTATCGTTGACGGCAGCTCGAGGCTGCGCGAGAGGCCGATGGAGCCCCTGATCAAGGCCTTGCGTGCCCTCGGCTCCAGGGTTGAAGCCTCAGGGAACTGGAGACTTCCGGTGTCGGTCGAGGGTCGGGTGCTCCCCGGGGGCCAGGTAGATATACGGCCGGGGGTTTCTTCCCAGTTCGTTACGGCGCTTCTGCTGGCGGCGCCGTTGTTCCAAGAAGGCTTGGCCCTTCGCGTTGTCGGCCCGCTGCCCTCGGAACCCTACCTCGACCTGACGTTCCGGGTTCTGGGTGAGTTCGGCGGGCAGGTGGAACGCTCGTCTGACAACAGGGAGTGGAGGGTCGCGGGTGGTGGACTGAAGCGAATCAGGTGGAATGTTGAAGGAGACTGGTCTGCCGCCGCCTTCCCGGTCGCCGCCGCTGCGGTTGCCGGTGGATGGGTCGCGGTGCCCGGCCTCGACCGGGACAGTGCTCAGGGAGACCGTATCATCTGCGATATTCTGGCCGATGCCGGGATGACTTTCGAGTGGTTCGGCGATCGTCTCGTGGCCAAGGGGCCGGTGACGAAGCCGATCTTTGCGGACCTTGGGGCCAGGCCTGATGCCTTTCCGGCCCTGGCGGCGGTCGCCGCCTGTCGAGTACCTGGTTCACGATTGAGCGGGCTTGGGAATCTGCTGCACAAAGAGAGCAGCCGGCTGGAGGTGATGGCAAGCAATCTGCGGTCCCTCGGCGCGAGGGTGGTGGTCGGCGACGAGACCTTTGAAGTCGAAAAGACGATCGACCGGGAGGAAAACTCTCTTCGGTTCGTGCGGGCGGCAGATGACCATCGAGTGGCGATGGCCATGGCGGTGACGGCCCTTGACGCCGGTCCGTTGGAGTTGGACGCTCCCTCGTGCGTCGCCAAGTCGTTTCCGGAGTTCTGGGACCGGTGGAGTGATCTTCTACTGGGGTCGGAACGTTCGGATTGATGGTAAACCCGCATCTCCCACCAGCGATCTACTGCGGCCGCCGATGCCCCACACCCAGCGGCACTTTCTCACCTCGGGGTGCTCGACGTACTGTCAAGTACGCCTCCGCGCCCCTCGGATCGAAAACTCCTCTGGGCACAGCACCTCGACGGCCTCGCGACGAAAGCTGGTGAGAGATGCGGGTTAGAGTTCCGATCCCTCGTGGTCTGCTGCTGGACAACCCGGTCTTCCCGGTTGCCGTCAGTGGGCCGGGGGGCATCGATTGCGATCTGGAGGGTACGGTCGCCATTCGGTCCCTGGCTCTGTCGGACCGCCGCCTGGTCGCGGTCCAACTGATGGCTGGGGCTGCCCTGGCCGCGGAGTTTGACCTGTGGCCCGGTCGATCGGGATTGCGGGGCGCACGTGCCAAGCGGTCCTCCGGCGGGTACCAGGCGGTTTTCGGCGCCTTCCCAATGCCCCTTGCGACTGTCCACGCTCGCCTGGGCGGGGGCGATGCAGCTCTGGAGATCACCCGGAACGCGGTTCTTGAAGCCGTAGCCGAGGTCAGTGGACTCGACGTCGAAGACCTCCGCCCGGGAAACGGCCTGGGCTTCTTCCTCGAAGGTGCTCTGCGGCATTCTCCGGTCCTGCGGGAGCGGCCCGTCGAACAGATGGTGGCGCGGTGCCTGTGGGCATATCAGTGGGATCTTCCGACCCTGCCGGATGAGGGTGAGATCGTCTTCTGGAAGGTCTGTGATCCGGTTATGGCCCACCGATTGGGTGGTGCGATGTGGGCGGCGCTTCAACGCGATGGACGATCGGCTCTCCTGGCTCACAGCGGGGCCTCGATCAATGCTGACGGTTCCGAGAGGGTCCTGGTGATTGTCGGGCGGCACTCGGACGAGGTGTTGGCCGGGATTGATGGCTGGGCCGGGCGTCGAGGGCGGGCGGCCGTTGTTATCGGGAGTTTTCCGCCGGGCTGGGACCCACCTGTGCCGCCGATTGAGTGCTCTCAGTCTCACGGGAGGCCGATGGCGGTCACCGGAGTGTCGTTGGATACGGCGCTGCGGGTTGCTGAAGAACGAGAGGGGCGTTTCGATCCCTGGAACGAGGCCGATCGCAGGGCTCTGACAGAGGCTGCCTGTGATCTGTTCGAGCAATCGTCTTCGGGGCCTGGCGGTGCGGCCTCCGGCGCTGTTGATCCGGTCTACCGGGCCCTCTCCTTGCGGGTCGAGGGTTTGGACCGGACGACACTGGTCGCGCTGTCGGGTTTGCATGATGCGGCGCTGATGCGAAAGGTGGCTGAGGGGACCGTCGTGGTTGACGGTGATCGGTGGCGTTTGCCTACGGCGCCGCGGCTCAGAAAGGACACTCTCCATGCCCAGATCGCCAAGGAGTTGTCTGAAGATGATCCAGAGAGATACCTCCATCAAGCCCTGGCGGGGGAGGAGATCGAACCGCTGATCCGCTGGGCCCGGTCCCAGTTGGATCAGTTGCGATACGAAGCGGTCCGGGAGATCCTCGGTCTGCTCGAACCGGGCGCGCTGGGAGACGAGATCGATGCCCTGAGGGCCGAGTCCTGCCTGGCGGGCCTGGATCTGGCCGGCGCCCGCCAGGCCGTTGCCGCCATGAATGACGGAGTGGGAGATCCCTGGCGACTGTGGCTTGATCTGGAGGATCACGACGACCACTGGGAACCGCCGGACCTCGATCCTGAGTTCTTGCTGGAGGCACACCCCAGGATTGCCGCAGAGTTGGCCGTCCACACCCTGCGAAGGTTGAAGAAAACTGAAACAAAAGGGGCTTGTGACGCCGAGGCGCTCCTCGACCGGTCGATTGAACGCCTCGGCGGCCACTTGGCGAACTGGTATTCGATCCTCCGTGAAGCCGTGCTGCGCCCGAAAATGCTGGACGATGCCGAGTGGGTGGAGACCATCGCCGGAAACTCTGAACGGTTAGGCAGACTGGCGGCCCACAAGAGGGTCCTGAGTTTGACCTGGAGGGGCGAGTGGGCCGAAGCCCGCTGTGTTCTCCGTGGGCTGGTCGAAGTCGTTCGTTCGCCCGGGCGGCTGGGCAGAATGTTCATAGACCTCGCCAATGTCACGACCGATCAAGGTGAGGAAATTGCCTGCCTTTTAAGGGCCCATCGACTTCTGGAGGCCGCAGGGTTCCGCCAAAAGACACATAATGTCGTGTTCAACCTTGCGATGATCGACATCGAGAGACTGCGACTGGATCGGGCCGAGGCACGGCTGAAGACCTGTGCCAGGGGAAACGACCCCCTGCATTCGTTTGGCGAGGGTTTGTTGAGTCTGGCGCGGGGTGATCTGGACACGCTCTCGGCGGTCATTGGTGGATTGCCGGACGATGTGGCCGAGATGAGAGTCCGAGAGGGCTGTCACATGCTCCGTGGGCTCGGCACGCTGTTCGAAGGTCGATGGGGTCCAGCCCGACGACATCTGCAGGCAGGCGGCGTTGAGAGTCTGCCCTGGGCGAGGCTCCTGGACGCGGCAGAGGGCAAGGCAGGGGGCGCCCAGGTGCAGGAGGATCCCTGGGGTGTCGGCGTCGCCGCGACGCTGGTGGAGAGGGTTCGAGAAAACGGGAGAGGCGTCGACCTTCAGGCCGACGGCACACCTTCGTTGGAAACGGCCTTTGCCTTCGCCCTGGCCGACGCGGTCCTGCCGACAGGTGGATGGCTATGTGGCCGGGATCGGGAAGTCATTGCGGCGCCTTTGTCGGACGCCGGCATGGAGGGCTGGGCTCAGCGGATCAGGGGGCAGCTCCGGGCCGATTTTGAGATCTTTTCCGACGCCGCGACCCGAGTGGCAGGAGCTGCGTCGCTGCAGGCCCTGGGCCAGAATGACTGGGAAGCCATTTGCGGGAGTCTGGGTTTGACCGGTCTCGAGGTCCGAAGTGAGATCGATGGGAAGATCCTGTGGCGGTGGGGGAACGGAGAAGCCTGCGGCCCTGCGCGGCCGGGGAGTGTCAGCTTGATCCCGCTGGGCGGTCTGCCGACCTCCTCGGGAGCATGGAGACTTCTGGAGACCCTGGTGGAGTCCATTGTCCCGCCCACGGTCGAGATCGAGGGTAACGACACGGGCGACACTCTGGGCATCGCCGGCTCGGGGGAACCGATACGGTCCTTGCGGCAGGAACTGCGGCGATTCGCACCCTCTCGGCTGACCGTCCTGCTCGCCGGGGAAACCGGTGTCGGCAAGGGTCTGGCCGCCGAGGCAATTCACAAACTTTCGGGACGCAAGGGCAGATTCGTTTCGGTCAACGCCGCCGCGGTCACAGGGACCCTCTTCGAAGCGGAACTCTACGGCGCGGTCAAGGGCGCCTTTACCGGGGCCGATAGAGATCGGGCCGGCATGGCCGAGGAGGCCGACGGAGGCACCCTGTTTTTGGACGAGATCGGCGATCTGGACCTTTCGTTGCAGGTCAAACTGCTCCGATTTCTGGACTCAGGCGAGGTGCGGCGCGTCGGTTCGGGACGGACCAGAAATTTCGACGTCCGGGTTGTGGCGGCGTCTCACCGGGATCTGGAGTCCATGGTGGCCGACGGCGCCTTCCGCCAGGATCTCTACTACCGGATGGGTTCGGCCAAGATCATCGTGCCGCCCTTGAGGGAGCGGGGCCGAGATGTCCTGACTCTCAAGGATTTGTTCGTCCGGACGGCGGTCCGTGACCAGAACCTGAAGCCTGCCAGGTGGAGCCGGGAGGCTGATGCCGTCCTGCTGGCCCATCACTGGCCCGGCAACATTCGAGAACTGCACAAGGCGGTCGAAGTCGCTTTGGTCCAGGCCGACGGTGGTGTGGTTGGACCGGAACATCTTCCGCCCGATATAGGCGCCAACAGGGTTTCTGAGATCAGACTCTGGGAGGAGGCCCATCGGGACCTGAGGATCGAGTTGATCCGTTCGAGCCTCGAGCGCAACGACGGCAACCGGGCCGCCACCGCTCGCGAATTGGGTTTGAGCCGCCAGACGCTGCTGTATCACATGAAATTGTTGGGGCTGAAATAGCAATTCGTCGGACGAATTGCATTGGGGGGGCAGGAGCGGTTTGTAGAGTGGGCCTTGGCTCACGACCGGGCGTTTTTGTTTGAAGCTTCGGGTGGCCGGAGAGCCAACCCATG
>JBDLIO010000161.1:0-6043 GCA_039714865.1 Acidobacteriota bacterium
TTTCTTCGGCTATTGCACAATGCCTGCACTGATAGCTGAGAGCTGAGAGCTGAGAGCTGAGAGCTGAGAGCTTAGCCACTTGCAAATTTCCTGTCGACACGATGCGGGCCTGGAGGCCCGCGCTCCCACATGCAGTCCCGGCGGGCTTTTTGCCTCTCTTCTTTGTGCTTTTTTGTGCCTTTTTGTGGCTATTCTGGTGTTTTTGCAAGAGGCTGAGCTGACAGCTGATAGCTGATAGCTGACAGCTAATTCACGTACCCCAAAGCCTCCAGCCGGCTGCGGCTTTCGTCGTCCAGTTCTGCCCACGCACCGGTCGAAACCGATGAGGCCAGATATTCGTCAAGGATCCGATTGAGCCGATCGACGTCCTCAGGAAACTCCGGCGCCAGATCCATCAGTTCACCGGGGTCGGCATCGAGGTTGAACAGGGCCACCTCTCCAGTCACTCTTTTCCTGATCAATTTCCAGCCGTCGACGACGACGGCCTCGAGATCGGAATCCGCCTGGGGCCTGGCAGTCAAGGCGACGTGAGGTACGGCAGGCAGCTTTCCGCCCGGCTCCATCAAGGGGATGAGACTCCTGCCCCGAATTCCCTCAGGGTGTGAGAACCCGACCAACTCGGCAATGGTGGGGAAGATGTCAACCAGGGACACAGGTTGATCAACAACACGGCCTTCAGGCAGGAACCCCGGCGCCACCATGATCAAGGGCACGTGCAACAAAGAATCGTAAAGCTGATCGATGTGGCCGACGAGGCCGTGATCGCCTATGCCTTCGCCGTGATCCGCCGTGAAGATGATCAGGGTGTCGTCCACCCAGCCCCGCCTCTCGAGAGCCGCCACCAAACGTCCGATCTCGCGATCGACATACTCCACCTCAAACCCGTACTCCCGCCGTGCCTCGTCGTGGGTCAACCAGTGCTTGATCGAGAGTCGGATCTCGATGTCCTCGATTTTCGATTTCTCCGCCACGATTTCCATCTGGGCCGGCAGTCTGGCGTGGTAGATCTCCCTGGTCTGTTGGGTATCGTAAAGACCTTCTGTCGGTTCGATCCGACAAGACCTGGGCACTGTTCTAATGCCTTTGACCACGAGCGTCTTGGGCCTGACGTCACAATCCTCAGCGTAGTCAAGGGTCACGACACATCGACCATCGGTCAAGGTGGCCGGAACCGAAATTGTCTGGCCGTCAGCCTGAAACTCGGCGACCTCCTCCCCGTCGACCAGGAGTCGGCATTTCGCGAAGGACCGGCCGGGGGCGGCATAAGGAGCGTGCGGGTCCGAGTAGTGAGCCCAGACCAGGAAAGACTCCCTGTCCTCGACCTCTTCGAGCCACGGGACGACCGCATCCCCGATCTGACCCGCGTTCCGCTCCCAGGAATATTCGAACCGCTGGTCGTAGGAATCGAAGCCCTGGTTCAGTCCAAACTGGTCCCTGAGTACTCCCAGGCTGATGAAAGCTGCCGTCCGCATTCCATCGGCCTGGGCCACCTCGGGCAGGGTCTCGAATCCCTCGGCCAATATCTGGGTGTTATTGAGGACCCCATGCTCGGAGGGCAAGAGCCCGGTGAAGAGGCTGGAGTGGCTGGGGCCCGTGATGGGGATGTGCGTCCGAGCCTGCGAGAAGCGCACACCTCGGGCCGCCAGGGCATCCAGATTCGGCGTGGCGACCGGTCCGCCGGCACAAGCCAGGTGATCACCCCGCAGAGTGTCAACGACCACCAGGATGACCCGCCGAATCTCAGGGTGGTCGGTTGGCGGCCGGAGGCCACACCCTCCGGCCAGACCAGCGACCGAGACCGCGACCAGACCCGCCGCCGACAACATCTTGAGAGCCGTGAGATGCTTCATGGGGCGGAAGTGTACCGATTCTCAAAAAACTTTTCTGCTGCTTGAGGTTTCCGACAGGTCGAATATCATACGTTTCGGCACGATGATTGCGGCCTCTCGTATCGCAACTCCGACCGTCTTCGAACGTATCAGACAATCGGCGAGGAGTGCTCATGACCGGAAAGACATCACCATTGATCATCATTACACTGGGCATCGTCCTGGCCGGCAGCAGCATCGGACTGTGCAAAAGCCCGGCGACTCTCCGCGATCTGGCTGAGAGTGCCCTCCTGACCCACGAAAACATCGCCCGAACCGACAGTGATATCCGCCGGGCCGAAGCCAGGATCCGGTTGGCCCGGTCGGTCCTGATGCCCACCCTGGAACTCAACGGCACGACGACCTGGTATGGGGACGAGGCGACATTGGACCTCTCACCAACCGAGAGCTTCGTCATTCGCCCCTCCAATGACTGGGGCTGGAGTGCCGATGTCCAGCAAACGCTGTTCAACGGCCTCCGTCCCTGGCGAGCCCGGAACGTCGCCCTGCTTCAGCGGGATCAGGCCCTGCTCGAACAGACCACCACTGCCAACAATCTTGTCCTTGATGTTGCGGCTGCCTTCTTGAGGGCGTCGGCGGATGCCCAGAGAGTCGAGGTGGCCCGCTCGAACTTGAAGCTGATCGAAAGCCAACTGATGGTGGCTCGCCGCCGCTTCGAAGTCGGGGAAACCGCCGCCGCCGATGTGGCACGCTGGCGTTCCGAGCGGGCGGCGGCCTTTCAACGGCAGGTGGTCTCCGAAGGCGACGCGGCGTTGTCGCTCCGTCATCTCGAGCGATTGACTGGCGCCGGCCCAATCGATAAATTGGCGCCCCTTCGTCATGTACCAGTACCCGAAGGAACAGATGATGACCTGGTCGACCAGGCTCTGGCCACACGGCTGGAGGTCGCGACATTGGACCACCAACTCCAGGCCGCGGGCCTGATGATCAAGATCGAGAAGGGTGGATGGCTGCCCGAGGTCACCGCTCGGGCGCAGTACTACAAGCAAAAGGCAGTTTTCCCCTCCCAAGACTGGACTTCGGTCGCATTGACGGCAACCGTCCCGATCTGGGACGGCGGCCGAACGTCAGCCAGGGTCGCCGAGGCGCGGGAAGACCTTCGCCAGGTGGAGTTCCTCGGGCGGGAGATTTTCCGAGGCATCGCGAACCAGGTCGATGCGGCGGCCATCGGCCACCGTGCGGCCGTCGCCGCCGACGAGGCGGCCGATGAACGCGTCGAGGCCGCCAGGGAGGCCTACCGCCAGGTCGAACGGGCATATCGTGTCGGCGAGTCCTCCGCTACCGACCTTCTGACTACAACGACGGAACAAATTGATGCAGAGACGGCCGCCATCATTGCCGGGGCGCAACGCGAATATCAGGCCATCGCCCTGCGCCACGCGGTCGGCGCCAGCCCTTTGCCGGATTTCGAACCCATGGCAATATTGGCTGCTCAGACAGCCTCCGAGGAGTGACACCGTGCGACCGAAACAACTCTCTGCTCTGATCCTCACACTGGGCCTCGCTGCCTGTCATCCGGGAGGCTCCGAAGATCCCGCCACCGCCAGAGAAAACCTTGACCGCAACCTCGAACCGAGGAAGGTCAGCGAAATTGTGCCTGAAGTCCGAGAAGAGCGGCCCTCGGTCGACCTGGTCGGTGAAGTGAGGGCCTTCGACACCGTCAGGATCTCTTCAGAGGTCGCGGGCAGAGTTGAAAAAGTGTATGTCGAAGTTGGTGACAAGGTATCTCAAGGGCAGCCCCTCCTCTCGGTCGACCGCAGAACCTTCGAACTGCGCCTCCGTCAGGCGGAGGCACGAGTCCAGGCGGCTACGGCCGATTTGGAACTGGCCCGTCGCGAACTCGAGCGAAAAGAGGATCTGGTTTCGGATGAGACCATTCCGCAGGCGGCATTCGATCAGGCCCAGGCCCGCCACGACCTGGCCGCCGCTGCCTTGCTCGAAGCCGTCGCCTCCCGAGATCTTGCCCAACACGACCACGAGGTCTCGGTCGTTCGTGCACCCGCCGCCGGTGCGGTCACCGGCCGTTCGGTCGTGGGCGGTCAGTGGGCCGATGTCGGCCAGGACCTGTTGGAGATCGCCGTTGGCGCCAAGGTCAAAATCGTCGCTCGGGTGCCCTCCCATTGGGTCATGGCCTTGCAGGGCCTGGACGGATTCGACTTCACGGTTGATCCCCATCAGCCGCCGCGCAGGGCCAAACTCTACTCGATCGACCCAGTGGTCCAGGAAGCCAGCCGATCGTTCGAGGTCATTGGGACAACCCCTGCCGACGGTCTCAAACCCGGGATGTTCGCAAACGTGACCTTGGAGGCGCCCGACGTCGTACAAAGTCTCTGGTTGCCGGTCTCCGCCATCCTGACCTCCGATACGCCCAAGGTCTATATGGCACGGGAAGGGCGACTCGCCGTCAGACGCATCCAGACCGGGCTGCGGGACGACGGCATGATCGAGGTTGTCTCTGGTCTCGAAGAAGGCGAGAGAGTGATCTCCGATGTCGCCGGCCTCTCGAGGGATTTGCCGGTTGAGGTGGTCGAATGAGAAGAAACAACCAGCTATCGGCTATCAGCTATCAGGTGAGCACCTTGCAACGGCCGGACGTCACAATGCGGGCCAGGAGGCCCGCGCTCCAGAAGGCAGTTTCAGCAGTTGATTTGGTTTCTCTTTTTGTGCCTTTTTGTGACTTTTTGTGGCTATTTTTCCAGTCTTGCAAGCAGCTATTCGATCAGCTCCCGTCAGGAGCCATGAGAGAGAGCGCTGCATGAATCTTTCGGAAATCGCAATCCGCCGTCCGGTTTTCACCTTGATGCTGATGCTCGCGCTGGTCGTATTCGGCGTGCTGGGTTACCAAACCCTGCCGGTCAATCTGCTGCCGTCACTGGACGTGCCCATCGTCACCGTGATCACGGTTCTGCCGGGCGCCTCTCCGGAGGTGATGGAGTCTGACGTCACCGACGTCTTGGAAAGCGCAGTCAATACGATCGAGGGCATCAAGAGCTTGACGTCTTTTTCGGGGCAGGGCATTTCTCAGATCACCGTCACCTTCACCCTCGACCGGGAAATCAACATCGCCGCCCAGGACGTGCGTGACAAGGTCTCCGGCGCTGCCGGCCAACTGCCACTGGATGTGGAGCCGCCGATCGTCCAGAAACTCGACATCAACTCGCAGCCGATGCTGTGGTTTGCCGTCGCCGGGCTCGACAACCGAACGCTGTCGGACTATGCCGATCAGATCATCAGGCCGAAGCTCCAGTCGGTGCCAGGAGTCGGAAACATCTTCCTGAGTGGCTTTCAGGAACCCATGGTTCGCCTCTGGATCGACCGCGACCGCCTGGCGGCACATGGCCTGAGCGTCAGCGACGTCATTGCGGCGATCGGCCGGGAAAACCTCGAGCTTCCCGGTGGCATCATTGAGGGGGACAACACCGAACTGGCCGTTCGGAACCTCGGGCTTTTCGGCTCGGTTGAGGAATTCGACCGGATGATCGTCGCGACCGTCGACGGTCGGCCGATCAGGCTCTCAGATGTCGGCCATGCCTCGGACGGCGTCGCCGACGAACGCGGCCTTGGGCGCTACAACATGGAGCCGACGCTGGGCCTGGGGGTCGCTCCCCGCTCCGGCGCCAATCTGGTCGACGTCAACCGGGGCGCCATCGAGCGCATGCGCGAACTTGAGGCCGAATTCCCCGAAGGCCTGTCCTGGGATGTTGCCTTCGACGGCGCAGAGTACGTCGAGAACTCGATTTCGAACGTGCAATTCGACATCGCCTACGGCGCCGTTCTTGCGATCCTGGTGGTCTTCGTATTCCTCCGCTCGTGGCGCTCGACCTTCATTGTTTCGCTGGCCATTCCGACCTCGTTGATCGCGACCTTCGGCTTCATGCGCGCCTTCGGTTTTTCCCTCAACAACATGACGACCCTGGCCCTGGCCCTGTCGGTCGGAGTTGTCATCGACGATGCCATTGTCGTTTTGGAGAACATCTTCCGCCACCAGGAAGATGGTGAAGAGCCCGTTGATGCGGCCCGCAAAGGCACCAAGGAAATCGCTTTGGCGGCTATGGCCGCGACCTTCTCCATTGCCGCGGTCTTTCTCCCGGTCGCCTACATGAAGGGCATGATCGGACAGTTTCTTTTCGAGTGCGGCGTATCGGTTTCGGTCG
>JBDLIO010000162.1:0-5980 GCA_039714865.1 Acidobacteriota bacterium
ACCAATTGAAGAACTGACCGTGGTGGCCCACTCCATGGGGGGCCTGGTGACCCGAAGCGCGTTCCACTATGCCAAACACGAGGCATTGAGTTGGCCGGGCCGGCTGAAGCACATCGTATTCCTGGGTACACCGCACCATGGCGCCCCGCTCGAGCGGGTCGGTAACTGGGTCGATGTCATCCTGGGCAGTACGCCCTACTCTGCGCCGTTCGCCAAGCTCGGCCAACTGCGGAGCGCGGGCATCACCGACCTCAGGTACGGCCATGTGCTGGACGAAGACTGGCAGGGTCACGCCCGTTTCCGGCGGAGACCTGATGGTCGCAAGGTCGTACCCTTGCCCGAAGGTGTGGCCTGCTTTGCGGTGGCCGCAACCACCGCAGCCGAACGCTCACCCCTGGCGGATCGGCTGATCGGCGACGGCCTGGTGCCGCTCAACAGCGCACTGGGTCGCCACAAGGATCCGAAGCGGACCCTCGTTTTCGAAGACCCCTCGCAGTTGATCGTCTACCGTGCCAATCACCTGGAGTTGCTGAGCAGTTCTGAAGTGAGTCGGCAGTTGGTGGAGTGGTTGGGGGCAGGGAAGGATGAAGGATGAACGTCCAACGTTGCAATTCGTTCGACGAGGGCATTGGATTCTCCTCAACTCCCGGTACAATAACCACCTGACAGGAGGTTCTCATCATGATTGAAAAAATTCGCCAGCAGTTGGGTGACTCGGCATCCCTTTTGGACTACCGGTGCACCGGAATTTCCAAAGATGCTCTGCATCTTCCGGGGCCTGATTTCGTCGACCGGATCGTCGCGCAGACAGACCGCAGTCCCAAGGTGATGCAGTCGCTGCAGTGGCTCTACGACAACGGCCGGATGGCTGGAAGCGGGTATGTCTCGATTCTCCCGGTCGACCAGGGCATCGAGCACTCCGGCGCCGCATCCTTCGCTCCCAATCCGATCTATTTCGATCCGGAGAACATCGTCAAACTGGCGATCGAGGGTGGTTGCAACGGCGTTGCCTCGACACTGGGAGTATTGGGTTCGATTTCGCGGAAATATGCCCACAAGATTCCATTCATCGTCAAGATCAACCACAACGAGTTGTTGACCTATCCGCCGGAGTTCGACCAGACGCTGTTTGCTTCGGTTGAGCAGGCCTGGGATCTGGGGGCCGCAGGCATCGGGGCGACGATCTACTTCGGGTCGGACAACTGTCGTCGTCAGATCATGGAGATCTCCGAGGCCTTTGAGCAGGCACACTCGCTGGGAATGTTCACCGTCTTGTGGTGCTACCTGCGCAACTCGGATTTCAAGAAAGACGGCGTCGACTATCACGCCTCTGCCGATCTGACCGGTCAGGCCAATCATATCGGTGTGACGATCGAGGCCGACATCATCAAGCAGAAGCAGGCGGAGAACAACGGTGGCTACAACGCCATCGGCTTCGGCAAGACGCACAAGCTGGTGTACGGAGACCTGGTGCCGGACAATCCGATCGAGCTGACCCGTTGGCAGGTCGCCAACTGCTACATGGGCCGCGCCGGCCTGATCAACTCGGGGGGCGCCTCCGGTGGCGCCGGTGACCTTGAGCAGGCGGTGATGACGGCCGTCGTCAACAAGCGTGCCGGTGGCATGGGTCTGATCTCCGGCCGCAAGGCCTTCCAGAAGCCGATGCCGGTCGGTGTGGAACTGCTCAATGCGATCCAGGATGTGTATCTCTGCGATGGGGTGACCATAGCGTAGGTTGGAGGGGGCTGTCAGCTTCGGCGCTTGCAGAACTCAACCGCAACGCCACAAAGAGGGGAAAATAGCCACAAAAAGGCGCAAAAAGGCACGAAGAGAAACACATTTGAAAAGGGAATCTGAGCCCACAGCCCTCTATCAATGAATAGTTTGCTCTTTTCTTGGTTCCTTTTTCGTGCCTTTTTGTGGCTACTCTTCTTGCGGCTTTTTGCACGAAGCTCAGCTATCAGCCGGCGGCGCCCAACTCGGCATTGTGGCGACGGGCGTCTCGCCAGCCGTGTTTCCTGTGTCGGAAGGGATGGTCGTTGTCGGCCGATCTCTATCGATATGCATCCTTCCGATCATCGACCGAGAGCATGAAAATGGTGCGCTCGGTCTGATCAACTACGAAGAAGACCCGGAACTTGCCGATGCGATACCGCCAGGTCGGGGGATCGTACCCTTTGAGTTTTTTAATATTGGGGCCGAGGAAGGGATCTTTTCGAAGCTGAGGGTAGACGTATTCGATGAGTTTCTGCCGAATGAAACGAGCTCCCGGCCCATGGAGTGTGCCGAGTTTGTTCTGAAACTCGTCGGTTTCGAAGATCTCAAATTCAGACAAAGCGCCCTCGACCGGCCTTGGCGTCCTCGATCCCTTGTTTCAGACTTTGGTTGAGTTCGAAATTGGCCTCGATTTCCATCATCTCGAAGTCGTCCACGAACATCTCGGAATCGACATAGCGGGAGGCCGCGGTCTCTATGAAATTGGACAGTGGTCGGTTCTCACGCTTGGCCAGCGTGCGGAAACGTTCGTAGGTCTCCTCGGGCAGCCTGAGGGTGACGGTTTTTGACATGACGCACCTCGCTTCGATTGTCTTCTAAGAGAATACGTTAGCACACATGAGAAGTCAAATTTTGCGGAGACTTGGGCCGAATCACTCTCCGATGATCTTGATCAGGATTCTCTTCGGTCTTCGGCCGTCGAATTCGCCGTAGAAGATCTGTTCCCAGGTGCCGAAGTCCAGGCGGCCTTTGGTGATGGCTACGGTGACGTCTCTGCCCATGATCTGCCTTTTGTGGTGAGCGTCGCCGTTGTCCTCGCCGGTGCGGTTGTGGTGGTAGGTCTCGGGGGAGGCGTCGAAGGGTGCGATGCCTTCAAGCCAGCGCTTGTAGTCTTCGTGCAATCCCGGTTCGTCGTCGTTGATGAAGACCGAGGCAGTGATGTGCATGGCGTTGATGAGGCAGAGGCCCTCCTGGACTCCACTCTCCCGAACCGCCCGTTCGACGTCTGGGGTGATGTTGACAAAGGCCATCCGTTCGGGGATTTCCAAGGTCAGATATTCGGTGTGGCTTTTCATTAGCGTTGCGCCTTGGTCCGGACCTCCGAGGGAAGGGTGAACCACCGCAGGCTTTCCAGTTTTTTCGCCAAGCCCTTGGCTCCGGCTGGATCCAGCCGAGGTTCGAGGGCCTCGATCAAGGATTGGGCTGTTCGGAGGTAGGTGGGCAGGGCCTCTTGAGGCTCAGTTGGGAAACTCAGTTCGTGGTGGCAGCGGTCGCCTTCGAAGTGCAGGTCCTTGAGGTCGTGAATCGCCTCGGGTTCCCGTTCGAGGTGGTGCCACAAGCCGGTGTCGGCGTGGAAATCATACTGGGGCAGGAGTTTCCAGCCGTGCTCGGCGATGAAATTGACCGCCGCGAGGATGTAGTCCACTTCGGTCTCGGAGCAGAAGTAGTTGAAGTTGACTCGGACCCAGCCGGGCTTGATACCCTCGCAGCCTGAGTTGATGGCCTCCTGAAAAAGATGTGAGCGCTCGATGTTGATGCCTAAGAGCCGGTGGCCGTAGGGCCCGGCGCAGGAGCAGCCCCCACGGGCCTGGATACCGAAGAGGTCGTTGAGAAGGGCGACGACGAAGTTGTGGTGCAGGTACCTGGCGCCGTGCTTGATCATGAAGCTGACGATGGAGAGTCGGGTCGAGGTCAGACTGCCGAGGATCTGGATGTTGTCGTTGGCCGACCATGAGCGAATGGCCTTTGCGACGACGGCCATTTCCAGGTCTTCGATCGTTTCCTGACCGACGGCGTTTTTCAGCCTGAAGACCAAACCGGCCCGGATACTGCCGATGATCGACGGGGTGCCGCCTTCCTCCCGGTGGCTGGGGTCGGTGATGTAGGTGTGTTCGGTCGGTGAGACGTAGGAGACCGTGCCGCCCCCTGGGACCGTGGGGACCCGGTTGGTCAGCAGTTTCTTCTTGACGACGAGAACACCCGGCGTGCCGGGTCCGCCGACAAACTTGTGGGGCGAGAGGAAGAGCGCGTCCTTGGCGGTGTCTTCGTCGGGCCACTCCTTGCGGTGTGGGTTCATGTTGAAGCTGACGTAGGGCGCCGCGGCCGCGATATCCCAGAACGAGAGTGCGCCGTGGCGGTGCAACAACGCCGTGATGCTGAAGGTGTGGGAGACGATGCCGGTGACATTGGAGGCGGCGGAGAAGGAACCGATCTTCAGAGGGCGGTCGGCGAATTCCACCAGGCGCGCTTCGAGCACTGCCTCGTCGATCCGGCCGTCGGCGTCTTCAGGGATCTCTATGACATCGGCGATGGTCTCCCGCCAGGAAATCTCGTTGGA
The DNA here is from genome assembly GCA_039714865.1 of Acidobacteriota bacterium. Classification (GTDB taxonomy): domain Bacteria; phylum Acidobacteriota; class Thermoanaerobaculia; order Thermoanaerobaculales; family Sulfomarinibacteraceae; genus DAOWGJ01. Next base: position 4,334 of record JBDLIO010000162.1, read on the forward strand.
ATGGTGTTCGTACGGGCCGATGAAGACGATGGGTCGTTCGTCTGCGGGAATGTGGTCGCTCAAGCCATAGTGACGGTCGAGGTCGGCGGGAATCCTCAAATTGAGGATGTCGATCATCTTCTGGATGGCGCCGGTCGCTCCGGAGCCGCAAAAGATCACAACGTCGTCTTCGGTGCCGCCCAGGGACTCGTGGATGATCCCCCGGGCTTCTTCCCGGAAATGGGTCGTCTGCAGGCCCGTCGTCGAGGTCTCCGTATGGGTGTTGGCATACAGCGGCATCACCTCGTCACGGATGAAGTCCTCAATGAAGTCGAGCGACCGCCCCGATGCCGTGTAGTCCGCGTAGATCACCCGGCGGCGGCCGAATGGCCCGTCGATCGCACGATCGCGACCGATGATGCCGTTTCGGATATTTTCGAGCAAGGTTTCGGTCTGTGGGTCCAATGGAACCTCCCGCGGAAAACCGCAGGAGTTGTTTAGCACAGGAAGATGCGCCTGTCAGCTGGTTCCCATCCGCCCAACGGATGGGAACGAGTTTTTGCGAGGTCGAGGAAATCCGGTTTCCGCGGAGGTGAGTCCGACCGCTTAAGAAAATCCGATCTTTCGGGATCCGTGGAAGGCCACAGTTAAAATCACTCGGTGGCGGTGGCCGAATCCGGATCGCGGTTTCGGACGCGGTTTGCGGTTCACGGCTCTGGACGCTGAATCTGTTTCTGCCGCTGAATCTGATTCTGGGGAATTTCGGGGTGGGAACGGCGGCCTACGGCTCAATCCGGGGATTCGTTCACCAATGCGCTCGCCGAGCGGTGCCCGGTGTCGCCTTTCTTCGCAACGGCTGCACACCTGAAAGGTCTGCCCGATGAAGAGAAGGCGCACCCGGCACGCGCCGATTTGACAACTGCGGGCCTTGTGGCCGGGCTGGACTCTGATTCCCCGGTGTTTGCCAAGAGAATAAAAAACCGGCCGCCCTTTCGGACGGCCGGTGTGTTGTTCGGCTGACAGCTGACAGCTACATAATCGCGTACAACGCGGCCTTCTCACCCGAGCGAATCGCGGCGGCCTTTGCCGGCACGGTCGGCAGGGCGCGGTAGGCGAAGTGGATCGCGGTCTGCACCTTGTTGTGGAAGAAGGCGGCCTCTTCGTTGTCTGCGAGAAACGCCTTGTAGGCCTTCTTGTCGTCAGTGCCGACACCGGCGCCTTCGAGGATGGCGGCCAACTTGGTCTTGGCCAGCATCGCCTGATCCAGGAGGTAATGAGCGCCGAGGCAGGTGCCGACCATATCCAGGACAGGAACGGCGTTGATCAGCATCAGGTGGATGCCGTCGGGCCTTTTGGGGAGTTCCTTGGCGATGGTCTCGACCTGCTTGAGGGCCGCGGCCAGGAGCCATGCGGGCTCCATCAGCTCGGGGTCGTTCTTGGCCTTGTTGAAGGTCTTCTCGGCCATGCCCAGGAGCTCCTTGATCGGTTGACCGCCGGCCATGGGAAGTTTGCGGGCGACGAAGTCCAGGGCCTGGATTCCGTTGGTGCCCTCGTACAGACAGGCGATCTCGGCATCGCGCATGTACTGCTCCGCCGGGTACTCCTTGGTATAGCCGTACCCGCCGTGCACCTGAACACAGTTGTGGGTGACCTGAAGACCCCACTCGG
>JBDLIO010000163.1:0-5956 GCA_039714865.1 Acidobacteriota bacterium
GGCCGTCTCGGTGCTCGGGGACCCCTTTGCCCAGCCCGAGCACGACGCCGTGCCCTACGGCTACGAGGCCCGCCTCGCGCCCTTTCCCAGGCCGGCTTTGATCTCGAAGCCACCGAGACCTTGCCCGACGCCTATCTTCATCGCTTTAGATACCGAGACTGTATATCCATTGTCTATCACAACCCCATCAACCAGCGTTTACTTCCCCCGGACCGTTTTTTCTCTTTTGACGATTGAGGGTATCCGGGACCTCTATAAAACTTTTTTATTCTCAGTCTCATTCCCGTCTATTTTTGATCTCTTGTCAAGGACTTTGTTCAAGAAACCAAAGGATTCTCGAGATCAATGGGCCTGCCGACGGGGATCCCAGAAATAACTCAGCGGCTCTGATCAGAGCATCAATCAACAGCCCCGGCTTTGAATATCTGAGCTCAGGGAATCTCAGACGGGAAGATCGCAGGGATTCCATGGGTTAGTACAGGGGCATGCGAATGACCTACGTCCTCATAGGCCACACCAGTCTCGCGTTGGGATTCATTGGAATCTTCCTTCCGCTGCTGCCTACTACGCCCTTCGTATTACTGGCAGCGGCGTGTTATTCGCGCGGTTCCGAGCGTTTCCATACCTGGATTCACGAACACCGGCGCTTCGGCCCCATGATCACGTCGTGGAGGGATCACAGGGCTATTGGTCCACGAGCGAAGGTCGCAGCAGCCATTGTCCTTGCAATTTCGATCACTGTTTCTGCGGTGCGTCTACTGTTTCCGTGGAACCTCGTCGCGATTGTTCTGGGGGCCGCCATGCTGACATTTATTTTGACCCGCCCGACAACGGCAACTGAAATTTAAGGAGAAAATCTTGAAAACTGCAATTGACATCATCCTCGACAAGAACAGCGACATCGTGCACGTCACCAAGACCCAGACCCTGGCCGAAGCCATCGATCTGATGAACAAAAACGAGATTGGCGCCATCCTGGTCAAAGAAGGCGACGAGATGATCGGAATCTGGACCGAAAGGGACTATCTGCGCAGCAGCAGCGAGACGGGATTCGAGCCGAAGAGTGCACAGGTTGGCGATCATATGACTTCGCCGCTGCACTTCGCTTCCCACGACGCCACCTTAGGCGAGTTGGAGGATATGTTCCTCGGCCTCTTCCTCCGCCACATCCCGGTCAAAAAAGACGGGAACTTCCTCGGCATGGTCTCCATCGGTGACGTTCTGCGAGCCAACCTGCTGGACAAGGACCATCAGATCAAAAAACTCAACTCCATGGCAAGCTGGCATTACTACGAGAACTGGGGTTGGGACCGTCAGAAGAAATAGATATTCAGCCGGATTCCTCGGCTTGTTCACAATGTGCGCTGCTCGCGCTACCATTGTTGAGAGGTTGAAGAGATGGTCAAAATTCACGTGACCGACGGCAACGGCACGACATCCGACCGGGTGTTCGAGAAAGACTCGATACTGATCGGGCGTTCGTCGAGGCTTGACCTCACCCTGCCCGATCGTGCTCTCTCCCGGCAGCACGCCCGGCTTTTCAGTAGCGATGGGCGCTGGTTCGTGGAAGATCTCGGCTCCCGCAACGGCACCTTTGTCAACCAGGCCCGTCTCGAGAGCCCGAAAGCCATCGACCCTGGGGATCATGTGAGCCTCGGTTCGTGTTCTTTCAGACTGGGCGGAGAAGGCAGTGGGTCACAGACGACCTCCTCGAGTGGGGCCAGTCACACACTGTACCGTTCCGCAGCCGAGCTCGTGAAACAGGATCTCTCTGGAGAGCCGTCAGACGCAGGTGACGAAAAGGCCGTTCTTCGTCTCGCCGAGAGACTCCGCACGCTGAACGAGGTGCATCAGGCGCTGGACCAGTCCATCACCCTTGACGAGCTCCTCGAATTGATCCTCGACCGCGCCTTCGACCACCTACGTCCCCAAGAAGCTGTGATCTACCTCAGGAGCAGCGAGGGCACGGTCTACCGCGCGGCAAGCCGATCGGTTCGTGGGACCACGACCACACTCGTTGAATCGCACAGCCTTTTCAAGGAGGTCATGGAAAAAGGCCAGGCCGCCCTCGTCCTGGATACCGAGATCGATCAGCGATTCAACCAGGCGGCGTCACTGATCAGCGCCGGGATTCGCAGCCTCGTGGCGGCGCCTCTCCTCGATCCCGGCGGAGCGATAGGTATGATTCTGCTCAGCTCGACGCTCGCCATTCGCCAATTTACCGAGGAGGATATGGAGCTCCTCGCCTCACTGGCATCGGTGGCGTCCATGCGTATCCGCAACACCCGTCTCGCCGCCCAGGCCGTCGAACGGCAACGGCTGGAGCAGGAGGTGAGCCTCGCCCGCCATATTCAGGTGGCACTGCTGCCGAAATCAATCCCCCAACCGGAGGGATACGTCATTCACGGCGGAAATATTCCTTCCCGGGGCGTCTCTGGCGACTTCTACAAAGTGATCGAGCGGGCCGAGGGCCGCGAGTGCGCGGTCCTTCTGGCGGACGTTTCCGGCAAGGGGGTCGCGGCCTCGCTGTTGACAGCCTCATTGGAGGCGCTTTCGGCCGCCCCCATTGAGGAGGGCTCCGCTCCCGACACTGTATTCAGTGGCGTTTCCCGACTGCTTTTCGCGAGAACTCCACCGGAGAAATACGCGACCGCATTCCTGGCATTTCTCGATGCGATCTCGGGTACGATTCGTTATGTCAACGCCGGCCATAACCCAGGCCTGGTTGTGCGGGCAAACGGCGAGACTGAGTGGCTTTCGTCGACCGGTCCACCGCTGGGCCTTCTCCCACAATCCAATTTCACCGCAGGGGAGGTGCAACTCCAGCCAGGAGACACCTTCTTTGTCTACACCGACGGCATCACCGAGGCCGAGAACCCAGATGAGGAGGAGTTTGGCGAACAGCGCCTGCTCGAGACCGGAGTGCGGCACCGAAACGCCGCCCTCCCAGATCTGGCAGCAGCCGTTGAGCGCGAGGTTGAAACTTTTGCCCGAGGAATTCCCTTTGCCGACGACAGGACCCTGGTGATGGTGCGACGAGTCGAGGGAGGCTAACGATGTACATGCGCTTCGTGCATCTCAAGATCACAGAAGACAATTTTTGGGAAGTTCGCAAGTTCTACGAGGACAAGGTAATTCCAACCCTGCAGGCCACCGAGGGTTGTCTCTTCGCCAGCCTTCTTCAGCCCACAATAGAAATGAAAGAATGCGTGTCGATGACCATCTGGGCGAGCCAGGAGTACGCGGAGGCGTACGAGGCGAGCGGCGTGTACGACCGGCTTCTGGACGAGAGTGACGAGGCGATGGCCGGGGCTACCGAGTGGCGTGCAGAACTTACCGGAGACCGGATCAGTACCCCACCGCCGATCTACGACCCGAAGGTGGAAGGCTTCCCGGTGGAGGTTGGCGGCGGCACTGCGGCTCTGGAAGGGGACGCTTCCCGCCACCTCTACCTTCGCATCGTTGCCGTTCGCATCGACCCCTCCCGCTTTCAGGAGCTTCGCCAACGCTACGACAAGGAACTCGTGCCCTCGCTGCTCGAGACTCCCGGCTGCCGGGCCGCCTTCCTCGTCGAAGGCATCAAGGCGCGTACCCGTGCACTCTCGGTAACCGTATGGGACAGCGAGGAAGACGCGGTCCGTTACGAACTGAGCGGCCGGTTTGACGAACTCGTCAGCAAGATCAGCGAGTTCTTCTCCGGACTCTACCAGTGGAAACTTTCCCTCTCCTCGTCAGACTCAAACCGGATCTCGGGGGACGAACTCGAGGTCAGCGGCTATAACATCGTCACCGGGCGCAGGCTTTAACTACTCCAGATTACTCGTGGATCAACAACGGGCCCGACGACTGCAACCCAACTGGTCTGACGGGACTCACGTAAGAGCCAGAAACAACACGGCCACAAAGGCGCCAGGAAAAATCAGGCGCGACCATCGATCCAAGAGCATGGCCCGCTCCTGACGACCGGTCTTGGCCAACCGCGACGTAATGACCACTTCGAACAGACTCAAGAAGACAAGCACCGTTGAGGCCATGACGAAGGTGTCCAACCGGGTCAGATAGGAGATCTTGGGCAGGCTTGAGTCGATGGCGAAACGGAAGGCGATCAGGGTCAACATGGTTGTAGTGGCAACACCGATCTGAGTCCCGCCCTCGGCCGGGTCGATCCAGAACACACTCCACGACATCATGACGATCAGGATCAACGGAATGATCACCTTGACGACGAAGTAGCCGGTCTTGCGGCTGGCAAAGTAGCTGCTGCGGATGGAGGCAACGCCGGGGCCCGAATCCAACGGGCTGTAGGACTCCACCACGACCTCCGATCCGTTGATATCAAAATCGGCGACCGACAATTCGGCCGAGACGGCATGTTTTGCTTCAGTTGACGCCCCCAATTTGACCTGATCCGGACTGTACCCGGACGCGACCAACTGGATGGTGAGGACCTGGTGATCGGCCGGATAATCCCTGAGATCCATCGGCTGGGAGAAATCACCCCAAACCCGCTGGCGGTAACTCACGTGTCCATCAGGGAAGACCTCAAAATGCTCGTCAAAGGTCTTCCACAGTTTCTGCTGGTTGAGTATCTGAAGGTGCGGATGCCAGATCTCGTCCATGGCCTTGATCACCGGCCCTGTTCCCGCATGGGCCAGGCGGGGATCGGTCCAGTCGTACTTCAGGAAGACGTTGGCGGTGAATGTCTGCTGTGAGGAGTCAATTTCGTCCACATCGAGCATGTAGACCAGGACCGTCACCGGGACCGGTCCGTCCCCATCCGGAACGAGAAGGTCGGCGGCGGCGGCGCCACCCGCAAAAAAACCGAGAAAGAGGGTCAGGACGAGGATTTTCTGATTCATCAGGGACTCCGTTTCTCAGTTTCCAAACGGTCCGCCTTATTGTTGCACGAATGCACTCTTGGTGCTTTTGGTTCTATCCCCGTTTCCGGCAATAACGTTCCAGGCCGGCGGCATTGGCATCCATCGGGCAGAGCTTTCGGTATCGCTCGACAGCCCCGGAGGAAACGGTAGATTCGGCCATCTCAGCCTCGTCCAGGGCCAGAACAGCCTCGGCGACCGTTGGCCCATCGTTGTCCGCGGCCAAGGCCCGCTCTGCAATGTCGAGCCAGCGAACCAGCCGGCCCTCCAATTCGTCCAGGTGGCGTTCCACGTCCTCCACGGCGCCGAAGTGCGTCAGCAGCAGCATTTCCGGCTCGATGGCCCGGATGCGTTCGAGACTCTGAATCCACAGATCGACGTCGATATCCGGGGGCGGCATCGGCGGCAGAACGTGGGAGGCGCCCGGAAATCGAACGCCGCCGATATCACCGGTCGCGACGGCCTTGCCGAACTGCCAGGCGATATGGTGCACCGCGTGTCCGGGGGTGAAGTGGGCGACGATCTCGAGTCCGTCGAGTTCGACAGTGTCTCCATCTTGAACCACTACGACCAGTTCTTTCGGACCGGGTTCCACCGTACCCCACAGGGGAGTCATCATGTCTCCATAGAGTCGTTTGGCGCTCGGAAGGAGCTTCTCGGAAGGATCTACCAGATGGAGTTCCCCTTTTGGATGAACAAAGACAGGCGCCCCCGTTCGTACGGCCAGTGATCCCGCACCGCCAGAGTGGTCCAGGTGGACGTGGGTCGGAAAGATGCCCTTCAAATCCTCAAGCTGGAACCCAGCCTCGATAATCTCTGACTCCAAGGCCTCGAGAGTCGAGGCCGGCCCAGTCTCGAAGATAACGAACCCACCCTCGGGACAGGGAATCAGGAAGACCGCGATCAACTGGGAGTAGCCCATGAAGTTGAGGTCGAGAGTATGAATGTCGATCATCGTGGTTCTCCTTCGCCGGCCCAACATCCTAACCCAGCCCACCCGTCATCCCCGAGCCCGAATCCGTTCCCGTTCTCATTCCTTCTGCAGGGTTCACTAAATCAGGACCAATCCCACCGGGCCA
>JBDLIO010000164.1:0-5907 GCA_039714865.1 Acidobacteriota bacterium
GTTGAGAGCACGCCCGTAGTCTCGCTTCTCCTCGTTGGGAAGCTCTCGCAGAGCAGCCGTCAGATCCAGAAGAAGACCTGACCGCCGCCCCGCATACCGGACGCGGACCTTCTCCACAGCCTCCACGTCGCCCCCCGCGGACTCAATGTCCGCAAGGAAGGCGGCCCGTACCTCGTCGAGCCGTTGGGCGCCCACGGCGTCAGTTTTTCGGTTTGGCCAGTTCGACCAGCTGGCCGAACGCCTGCGGGTCACGCACGGCGAGATCCGCAAGGACCTTGCGGTCCAATTCACATCCGGCATTTTTCAGGCCGCAAATGAAGGTCGAATAGCTCATGCCGTTGAGCCGAGCCGCCGCATTGATCCGGGTGATCCACAGGCTCCGGAAGTGGCGCTTTCGCTGCTTCCGATCCCTGTAGGCGTACTGCAGGGATTTTTCCACCTGGACCTTGGCCGACTTGTGGAGTCGGCTTTTGCCGCCCCAGTATCCTTCGGCCAGATTGAGAATTTTCTTTCTGCGATCTTTACGGACTGTACCTCTTTTGACGCGCATGTCTTCTCCTCAGCCGTGCAACATCATCGCGAGTACTTTCGCGTCACAGGCCTTGACCATCGCCGAGTCCCGCAGGTTGCGTTTCCTCTTCCGGCTTTTCTTCGAAAGAATATGTGATGTGTAGGCGTGGTGGCGTTTGAACTTGCCGCTGGCGGTCTTCTTGATCCGCTTGGCCGCGCCTCGGTGGGTTTTCAGTTTCGGCATGGTGTTCTCCTTGTCACAGTTCCAAAGAACGGGTTTCAATTTTTTCTTCCACACGATCGAGTACGGCGTCCAGGGCGTGGACACCCTCGTCGCGACGATGACGCAGGCGCAGGGACACGGTGCCGTTTTCGGCTTCCCTGCCCCCAATGACCAGCAGGTACGGCACCTTCATGGCTTCGCCCTCGCGGATCTTGTATCCCAACTTCTCCGACCGCCCATCCAGTTCGGCCCTCAGGCCCCGGGCCCGCGCCGTGTCCACGACCTCTTGGGCATAGTCCATGACGGCCTCGGTGATCGGCAAGACCCGGATCTGCTCCGGCGCCAACCAGGGCGGGAGGTCACCGCCGAAGTGCTCCAGCATGACGCCGAAGAAGCGCTCGAGCGACCCCAGGATGGCACGGTGGATCATCACCGGGCGCTTGGAATCTCCATCGGAATCAACAAAGCCCAGATCGAATCTTTCCGGCATCTGGAAATCCAGCTGAATGGTGGCCAGCTGCCAGGCTCGATCCAGGGCATCGTGCACATCAAAGTCGATCTTCGGGCCGTAGAAGGCCCCGTCGCCATGCTTGATGGTGAAGGTGATGTCTTTCCGCTTCTCGAGGCACTTCGTCAAGACGGCTTCGGCATGCTCCCAGATCGCCGGATCGCCCATCGCCTTCTCCGGTCGTGTCGAGAGGTAGACATTGATGTCGGAGAAACCAAAGAGCGCGTAGATCTCGAAGACGAAATCGAACAGTCTTTCGATCTCTTCCCCGATCTGATCCGCCGTGCAGAAGATGTGGGCGTCGTCCTGGGAGAAGGTCCGAACCCGCGTCAGCCCGGTGACCACGCCGGAACGCTCGTAGCGATGGAGTCGACCGAAATCGGCGATGCGGATGGGCAGGTCCCGATAAGAATGAGCCTGAGCACCGAAGAGCAGGCAGTGGGACGGGCAGTTCATCGGCTTGAGCGAGTTGGACCGCTCCTCGACCTCGTCGAAGGCGTCCGCGAAGAACATGTCGTCACGATAGTTGTCGTAGTGCCCTGACGTTTTCCACAGATCAACGTCGAAGACCTGCGGCGTGATCACTTCGTCATAACCGTAGGCCCTGTATTTCTCCCGCATCAACTCGAGCAACAAATTGTAGACAATGGTGCCCCGAGGATGGAAGAAGGGAGAGGCCGGGGCCTCTTGATGGAAGGAGAAAAGGTCGAGTTTCCGGCCCAGCAGCCGATGGTCACGCTTGCGCAGTTCCTCAAGGCGGGCGAAGTAGGCGTTGAGCTCCTTTTTGGAGGCGAAGGCCGTACCGTAGATACGCTGCAGCATCTCGTTGCGCTCGTCACCCTTGAAGTAGGCGCCCGACGCCTCCAGCAACTTGGCCGCACCGATCTGGGAGGTGCGTTGAACATGGGGGCCCCGACACAGATCGACAAATCGGCCGCTGTGGTACAGGGTGATGACCTCGCCTTCGGGGATGTCCTCGAGCCGTTTGAGCTTGATCTCCTCGCCCCGCTCGATCATCAGGTCTCGGACCCTGTCCCGATCGGCTTCTTCCCGTTCGAAAGGGAGGTCCTCGGCAATCAGGCGAACCATCTCGGCTTCGATGCGCTCGAAATCCTCAGGCTTGAAAGGCCGGGGAAAGCGGAAGTCGTACTGGAATTTGACCGAGTGGTCCTGGCGGCCGGCATCGATCAGCGTGCCGGGCCAGAGTCGCTGAACCGCGTCGGCCATCACGTGCTCGGCGGAATGACGAATGATCTCCCCGGCTTCGGCATCCCGCGTGGTGACGATCTTGAGGTCGACATCCCGGTCCAGGGACGTGCGAAGGTCAACGAGATCGCCATCGACAAAGCCGGCCACGGTGTCGTGAGCCAGTCGTTTGCCGATGCTTTCGGCGACTTCAAGCACGGTCGTACCCACCGGGTATTCCCGCTTGCTGCCGTCCGGCAATGTCACCCCAATTGTGCTTGCCATCTCTGACCCCACTCTCAAGATCCAAGATGAGTAATTCTCAATGGCGATCTGCACCAATTCCTTGCGCCCTGGACACTTTCAGAAAGCCTCGACATACCAATGGGTATGCCTCCGTTTTCTTCAAGCACCAGCGCATCAAGATCTTGGTACATCTCATCCATCAGAATCACCCATCCTAGATCAAACACAAAAAACCCGACCACAACGGTCGGGCCTTTTCAGTACGACGGCGGCTGGTAGGCGCGCGCGGACTCGAACCGCGGACTTCATCCGTGTGAGGGATGCGCTCTAACCAACTGAGCTACGCGCCTGCGTACTGAGAAATGGTAGGCGCGAGCGGACTCGAACCGCTGACCCCTACCGTGTCAAGGTAGTACTCTAACCAGCTGAGCTACGCGCCTACAGGCTAACGACGGGTGGTCCAAGGACTCTTGAAACCCGACTTCGACCGTAATAATCTGACAAAGAACAACCCCAAAAACTGGGAAAAGGGATGCTACCACCGGGCCGATTGGCTGTCAATGCGTGCAGGGGGAGATGAGAGTTCAGGGATTAGGGGTTAGGGATCAGGGATCAAGACCGAGGTCCACCGAAGCCCGCACCGGATAACCGCGTCAGTACTGCAAGGTCGGGACAAGCGACTCCGACCTTCTTGGCTTCATCCTTCATCCTTCTCATCACTCACCAGCGCTCCGGCTCCAACCCCTCGAACAGCAGGAGCGTGCTTCGGGAAATCCGAAGGTTGAGGATGAACTCGCCGGTCGATGAGTCGACGGTCAGAGGCAGGAATTCGAAATGCTCCGGCGCCGGACCGTCGAGGTCGAGGACCGCGCCCCTGTGCCATTCCTTTCGGCCCGCCTCCGCACGGTAGACGACGATCGTCTCCTTCTCACGTCTGAGCTGAAAGAGGTTGTTCCCGTTCAGGCTCCAGGCCAGCCGCGTCGGATGAGTGCTGACCTTGGTCGGGGAACCACCGTCCGGAGATACCAGCCACGCGCCCTGGTTGGCGTCACTGCTGTCGGTCCAGACACTGTAGGCAATCCAACGGCCGTCGGGACTCCATACGGGATAGTCACCCCCCGGTGGGCTGACGGCTTTTGCATCACCACCGGCGGCAGACACGACCCAGATCCTCAGGGGAGAACCCGCGGCGTAAGCGACGAAACGGCCGTCCGGCGACCACGACGGGAACTCCGACCCTTCGACGGCGGTCGCCAATGTCACCGGCTCGCCCCCGCCAAGCGCCAGGACCATCAGATCGACCCCTCCGGCCTCCGCATTCCTCTTGAGGTAGGCCAACCGGGTTCCGTCAGGCGACACCACCGGGCAACTGGCGCCGGAACCTGCGGCGACGACCGGGTCCTCGTCGCCTCGGTTCATGTCGACCCGGTACAAGCTGGGCCCTCCTTCAATGCTTCGCCGGAAAAAGACCGAAGCCTCCGGACCGACGCTGCCCCACCCCACCTTGGGCTCGCCGCACTTGACGCATCGAAGATGCCCGTTGAGAGGATCCACCGCAACGATGTCATACGAGTTGCGCTGATCGACGACGGCGAGCCGAGTTCCCGTTCGGTCGAAGGCCGGGTAGCCGAGGGACAGCGGGGGGGCCACGAGGTCTGCTACTCCGCTTTCGGATAAGCGGACCAGCCTGCGCCCAACCGAGGCCACCAGTGACCGGCCCTCGGGATGCCAAGACAAGCCTTGAAGGAGGGCCCCGCCGCCCAACCACTCGTCGATGGCGCGCCCACCTTGGCGACCGACAAAGATACCCGCACGGGTGTCGCTGCCTCCGCCCAAAAAGGCCGCTCCACCCCCCGGCCGGGGCAACGCCGCCCAGTACTGGCGTGCACTCGAAGACACCGGATAGACCGTTGTCTGCCCCGTTACCGGCGTCCAGGCCCACAGGGCTGCGGAGCCCTCGGTGATCCTCGAAACAACCATGGTGTCCGCGTTCAGCCAGGCCCCCCGGGAAGCGTTGTCCAGAACCGAAACGGCCGCTCCGCCGACCGACGGCAGGATCTCCACCGACATCGAAGTGTCGGCCAAACGCGTCACGGCCACCGCCTGGCCGTCCGGAGAGTAGGCCGGCCAGATCGGCGCGCCGTCAGCGTTGCTCCGGGCGAGGACCCGTGGCTCGTGTTGATCAACAGGGATCACCAGAATCTCGAAGGTACTTCTGTTTTCAACCTCTGCGACCACCTCGGTCCCCGAGGGATTCCAGCTGATGTGTCGGATCGACCCCGATCCTTCGTGCAGGGTCCGGGCCCGCCAGAGACCCGGATCAGGCCGAAGGGGCTCCATTCCCGACCGTCCCCCGAAGAAGCCGGCAACGGACCCTGCCAACAGCACGGCCGAGGCTGCCAGGCCGAACCGAATCAAGCGCCGACGGCGACGAAGCTCAACAGCTCTGATCGAACTCGAACCGAGCTCAACCGTCGGAACCTCCCCGTCCTTGAGCCGATCCCTGGCGAGGAAGGCCCCGAGGTCGAGAATCAGGGCCTCGGCATCGGGATACCGTCGACCCGGGTCTCTTTCCATACACCTTTCGATGATCGCGGCCAGCTCGGAAGACACCCCGGGCGCACTTTCGTTCAAGGGTGGATACTGACACTTGATGACCGACTGCAGGACCTGGACCGGCGTTGAACCGGTGAAAGCCCGTCGACCGCTGACCATTTCATAAAGAACGGCCCCAAAGGAAAAAATGTCGCCCTGAGCCCCAACGTGGTTTCCAATCGCCTGTTCCGGCGCCATGTAGGGGCACGAGCCCAGGACCATGCCCGGCGCCGTCAGCGTTGCCTCTGAGCTGTGGCCGGCCGCTTGAACCAATCGGGCCAACCCGAAATCCAGGACCTTGGCATGCCCCTCGTCGGAAACCACGATGTTCGAAGGCTTGAGGTCCCGGTGGACCACACCGGCCCGGTGAGCCGCGCCAAGGGCCTTGGCGACCTGGAGGGCGACCCGGACCGCCAAAGCGGCCGGCAACGGTCCTTCGAGGATGATCTGATCGAGGCCCCGGCCTCGGATCAACTCCATGACCAAATATGGCATCTCTTCGCCCGAACCCGGATCCGCCGAGCCGATGTCGTAGATCGCGACGACGTTGGGATGCTGAAGGCGCCCCATCGCCCGCGCCTCTCGCTGGAACCGCTGCTCGGCCGCCTGGTCGGTGACAAAAAGCCGGGGCAGGAGTTTG
>JBDLIO010000165.1:0-5881 GCA_039714865.1 Acidobacteriota bacterium
CTCGAGTTCTCGATTCTCAGTCAGCATCGGAAGAGCCCTCCTTATGGAATTCATGGGGGCGGCGACGGTGCGCCCGGTCGGCAGGTCATCATCAGTGCCGAAGGAGTTCAAAGAGACCTTGAAGGCATCGACGGATGTGCCGTTTCACCCGGCGATCGCCTGGTTTTGGAAACCCCCGGCGGGGGCGGGTACGGGGAACCGGAATCATGAAACGTCTGCTGAATCTGCTTTTCTGGTCAGTGATCGCTGCGGCGTTCATCGGACCCGGCACCATTACGACGGCGGCTCGCGCGGGAAGCGACTTCGGTTTCGCTCTGGCCTGGGCGCTGCTGTTTTCAACCATCGCCTGCTTGGTGCTGCAGGAGGCCTCGGCCAGGATCACGGTCGTCACAGGGAAAGAGCTGGGCGAGGCCATCCTGAGTCGTTTCTCCGATTCAAGTCGCATCCGGTGGGCGCCGATGCTCCTCGCCGGCGGGGTCATCCTCGGCTGCGCCGCCTACGAAGCCGGCAATCTTGCCGGTGGCGTCGCCGGCATGCGTCTTGTCGTCGATGCGCCTCCAGCCCTCCTGATCCTAGGCTGCGCCGCCATGGCTGCCCTCCTGCTGGCCACCGGAAATACCCGTTGGATAGCCCGGACGCTTGGCGTCCTGGTGGCGGTGATGGGTGTCGCTTTCGTCATCACGGCGCTCCGCCTGGCGCCGAATGCGGCGGCCTTGCTCTCCGGCCTGCTGGTACCCCGCATTCCCGCGGGTTCGACCCTTCTGGTCCTCGGCCTGGTGGGCACGACGGTCGTGCCCTACAACCTCTTCCTGGGCTCGGCTCTGGCGCGTGAGAACGACCTCGGGGAAATGCGCTGGGGGCTCGCGGTCGCCGTTGGCGGGGGGGGACTCATCTCGCTTGCCGTGCTGGTAGTCGGCACAGCCCTGGGCGGTGGTCTGGAGTTCGAAAAGTTGGCGGAAGTGCTCGCATTGAAGCTTGGGGGTGGAGCAAAGTTCTCGTTTGCCGCTGGGCTCTTCGCCGCAGGTTTTACATCGGCGATCACCGCGCCGCTTGCAGCCGCCATCACCGCACGAACGCTGCTGGGGCAGAAGTGGGCGGAAGACTCGGCCAGGTATCGTGTGGTGTGGTCCGGTGTTCTCCTGGCAGGTGCCTTTTTCGGCATGACAGGCATCAAGCCGATTGCGATTATTCTCCTCGCACAGGCTTTCAATGGGCTGATTCTTCCGTTGATTGCCGTTTTCTTATGGATCACGATGAATGACCGAGCCTTGCTCGGGAATGACGGTGTCAACACGTTCTTTCAGAATCTCGTAATGGGATTCGTAGTTTTGATCTGCGCGTCCCTGGGGCTCCGAGGCCTGGTCGCAGCCGTGGCCGGCGGCATCCGGATGTTGGGTTGATTGGGAGATTGAAATCATTTCGGCCGGGTTAGACTAGGAGACGCGAAATTCCATTTTCGCCGCGGGTTGGTTTTCGAGGGAAGGCAGAAGTTCGAGAGTTCTGTGTGAAAGGGGTAAAGAGATGGGTGTGAAACAGCGAGTAGTAGTGTGGCTCTGTGTGTTGATCATGGTGGTCCCCGGGCTGGCTTTGGCCGTCAAAAAGGGACGTCTGATCGGCAAAGTACTTGATCCTGAAGGAAACCCGATCCCCGACGTTACGGTGGTTGCGACATGTGAAGAGGTCCCGAGCTTCAAGGAAGTGGAGACCACCAACAGCAAGGGCGTCTTCAAGTTGGATTTCTCGCACCTCAAAGTTCAATACCAACTGATTTTTTCAAAAACTGGCTTCATGACCTTCAAGAGCGTACAGGACTGGGATCTGGAGGGAACTGGTCGTGACGAATTCACGATGTTTCCCGGGAGCACCACGGTCACCGAAGGACCGGTGGCCTCGGCCTCGAGCCAGGCTATTTATGCGTTCAATCAAGGAGTTGAGTTCTTCAATTCCCAGGACTATCCGGCTGCGGAGGCGAAATTCATTGAAGCGCTTGGACACGACCCGGAGCTTCAACAGGCATGGGCCGTTTTGAGCAGGATCCACGTCAAACAAGAGAAGTGGCAGTTGGCGGTGCAGGCCGCCGAGAAGGCCGTGGCTCTGGGTTCGACCAATGAAGAAGTCTGGCGGGCCCGATGGGAGGCCTACCGAAATTTGGGGGATGAGGCGAAGACCGCGCAGGCGCTTGAGGACTTCAAACATGCCGGGTTGCGGGCCGAAGAGGCGAAGAAGATCTATAACGAGGGGGTTGCTCTTGCAAAGGCGGGCGACAAGGCCGGCGCATTCGAAAAATTCAAGGAAGCGCTTGATGTGGACGCAAACCTGATGCCGGCGCTGCTCGGGATGGCGACTACGGGCCTCGAGATTGACCGAAATGCCGAGGCGGCGAACGCTGCGGAGGCGATTCTGAACACCGAACCTAATCACGAGCAGGCCCTCCGAATTCGCTACAACGCGGCCTTGAAGTTGGGGGACGACGACATGATCATCGACTCCCTGGCCGGACTGGCTTCAGTGGAACCGGTAGTGGCACGCGACAGCCTTTTGCGGTTGGCCTTCGAGGCTTACGACGCCAACGACCTGGTCAACGCGAAAATCAGGTTCCTCAAGGTCCTCGAGGTCGATCCAAACCACGCGCTCTCTTGCTACCTTCTGGGGCTCATCTGCGTCAGCGACGGCGCCAATGATGAGGCCAAAACGTTTCTCGAACGATTCCTGCAGTTGGCGGCGGATCACCCTGAAGCCGAATCGGCGAGTGAACTCTTGAGATTTCTGAATGCCCCGTGAAGGGTTCCCTGTTTTGAATCGCCGAACTCGGAGGACGGTTTTTGAGGAAAGCTGATGTCGTGTTATGGTGAATCGTAATGTCAGGACGGCTTGATAGAAATGATTTATATTCTCAAATTTAGGAAAGGAGTTCTCAAAGATCTTCCGGGATTGTCCCGGAGGGCTATTTTTCCTCAACTCACTTTTTTATAGAGGAGGTAAGTACTATGTTTGTGGGAAAACTACATTGGCATAGGATGGTTGTTTTTGGGGCCGTCCTCATCTTCGTTGGCGGGTTGGCCGGTTTCGCGCCGACCGCCTGGGCGCAAGAGGAGGAGGATCAGGCTGCCGTTGATCAGGCGGTCGAAGAAGCAATCGAAAAATCTTTCGAGGAAGAGATCTCCGTTACCGGTACTCTCATTCCTCGTCCGACCCTGGAGGCTCTGAGCCCCGTGACGGTCATGGGCCCTGAGGAAATCACCTATTCCGGTGTGACCCGTATCGAGGACCTGGTGGCGACCTTGCCGCAGGCATTCGCCGGCCAGAACTCAACCTGGGCCAACGGCGCTACCGGTACGGCGACGGTGAGTCTGCGTGACCTGGGTTCCAACCGTACCCTGGTTCTCCTCAATGGTCGGCGTCTGCAGCCCGGTTCCGCTGAGGGTGCATACGCCCCTGACCTGAATTTCATCCCGGGTTCCATGCTGAAGAGAGTTGATGTTCTGACTGGCGGCGCCTCGTCGGTATACGGTACCGACGCTGTGGCCGGTGTTGTCAACTTCATCCTCGATACCGATTTCGAGGGCATGAGGGGCGACATTCAATACAGCTTCTACCAACATGACAACAACAACAAATTGGCCCAGGACATGAATGATGCTCGTGGTTTCGATTACCCGACGGGCAGCTCGACCGACGGTGACGGCGTCAATCTCAACCTTGCATTCGGTGGCAAGTTTGCCGACGGCAGGGGCCATGCGTCCGCCTATGTCGGCTATCGCAAGCTTGACGAAGTCACAAAAGGAATGCGTGACTATCTGAATTGCTCCGCGTGGGCGACCGAAGGCGGTCCGCTTTGCGGTGGTTCAGCCACGACCGACCGTGGAACGTTCATTTTGGCCGACGGCAGCTATGGAATGATTGACCCGGCTTCCGGGGATATGGTTCCGTGGGATGGTTATCGCTTCAATTATGGTCCCTACAACCACATTCAGCGGCCTGACGAACGCTGGAATGCCGGCGCCTTCGTGAACTATGAGTTCAACGAGCACGCCGAGGGTTATATGGAATTGATGTTCATGAATGACTACACGGATGCGCAGATCGCACCCTCGGGCGACTTCGGCGTCACGGGAACGATCAACTGCGACAACCCGATGCTGAGTGATCAGCAACGGCAGTACGTCTGTGGTCAGTTCGGTTACGGCGACGACGACATCGCGCCGATGGTCACTCTCCGCCGCAATGTCGAAGGGGAAGGCCGTTCGAACGCGATTCGTCACACCAGCTTCCGTTTCCTTGCGGGTGTGCGTGGCGACATCAATGACCAGTGGAGCTACGACATCTACGGTCTGCATGCCCAGACCAACAACGACGATTCCTACAACAACGATCTCAACATCGACCGCATCAACGAGGCATTGGACGTCATCGTCGATCCGGACACCGGCGAGTGGGTATGCCGAAGCGGCGGGGACTGTGTGCCCTGGAACATCTTCACCCCGGGCGCCGTGGATCAGGCCGCGATCGACTACATGACGACGGTCGCCGTGATGTACGGAACAACACGGACCCAGGTTCTCAACGCCACCTTCATGGGTGACTTCGAGGACTACGGGTGGGCTTTCGACAGCGCGAATGAGGGTGTTCAGGTCGCACTTGGTTCCGAATACCGGAAAGAACACCTGTCCAGAGTGCCGGACGAAGTTTATCTCAACGGCTCTGCTGCGGGCTTCGGTGGTCCGACCCAGGTGGTTGAGGGTGAATTCGACGTGATGGAAGTGTTCGTGGAGGCCCTGATTCCCTTTATTCAGGATGCACCCATGGCGCACGACCTGTCGATGGAACTCGGCTATCGGTATTCCGACTACAGCACCTCCGGTGGCGCCAGCACCTACAAGGGGATGCTGTCCTGGGCGCCGTCTCCGAGCTTCGGTTTCCGCGGCGGCTTCAACCGGGCACTCCGCTCGGCCAATATCTTCGAGCTGTTCCGGCCGCAGGGATTCAACCTGGGCGGTTCGGAAGACATCTGTGCGGGTCCCAACCCCACGGCCACCATGGAAGAGTGCATGAACACCGGCGTTACCGCCGACCAGTACGGCAATGTGCCCTTCAACCCCGCCGGCCAGTACAACACCCTGGAAGGTGGTAACCCGTACCTGGATCCGGAAACCGCGGACACGATGACCTTTGGTATCGTCTTCACGCCCGAGGCTCTTTCCGGTTTCTCGATGACGCTTGATTACTACGACATCCAGATCGACGAGACGATCGGATCCCTGGCCTACAACGACATCCTGACGACGTGTGCCAGGACCGGCGATCCGGACCTCTGCGCCCTGATCCACCGCGGCCCGACCGGGGACCTGTGGTACTCGTACCAGCTCGGCGGCGGTTATGTCGAGACCACCCAGCAGAACATCGGTCAGATGAATGCCGAGGGAATCGACCTCAGCCTCAGCTACATGTTCGGCGTGGGCGATGCGGGCTTCCTCAGCGCCGATATGACCGGCACCTACGTGCTGGCCAACAGTTTCAAGAACCCGTTGGTCGATTACGACTGCGTCGGTTATTTCGGCTTCCAGTGCGGACAGCCCCAGTCCGAGTGGCGTCATCGCGCACGGTTGACCTGGGATACCAATTTCAAGGCCACCTTCTCGCTGGCATGGCGTTATATCGGCGCGGCCGAGAACGACGACTACAGCCCGAATGACGATCTGAGGAATGAAGGCAACTTCGACATGTGGGAAGCCAGTGGCTCCAACGATGTCTCCGCCTACAACTACTTCGATCTTTCGGGAACCTACAACTTCAGTGACGCCATCCAGTTCACCCTGGGTATCAACAACATCACTGATAAGGAACCGCCGATGTGGCCGGATCTTCAGGATGACCAGTATGT
>JBDLIO010000166.1:0-5874 GCA_039714865.1 Acidobacteriota bacterium
GTTCAAATGAACAGGATATTGCGGTATTTAATTCTTTGAGGCTTAGGCTTTTGCAGACCTTATATACTCAGACCAAGTCGAGTAAATATCTTAGTGAGTTAATCTCTGAGTATGAAAAAATGCTAGCGGAGAATCCTGACAATATTATGGTTCTTAATAATGCGGCGTATCTGATTGGCACCAGATTCAGGGGAAGGTGAACCTTGACCTTGGTATTGCTCTCATTCTCGGTGACGTGCACGTTGATCCACTTGCCGTCGGTTGCGCCTGCCACCAGGCAAACCGCCATGATAAGAGTTGCCAGTACGAGAGTTTTTCGATGCATGATGAACCTCCTTCGTTCCTCGTACAGATCAACGGGAGCTTTTCAGAAAGGTTCGCAAAACTTCAGATGAAAAAAAGTTGCGGGCCTTGAGGCCCGCAGGAGGAAGGAGGAGGTAGAATTCTTGGGCCGGCTTCTGGTGGCCGGTTGATGTTCTGTAAAGCAAAGCTCATGCCAATTTTATTCCTCAGCCGTTTTTTGCCGTTCCCAAGGGCCTTTTCCCGCTCCAGTGGGCGGGAGGCCGGCGGCGAAGGCATGTGGCAGTGTGTCCTATGGTCCAGGCCGATGTGCCTTTTTGGCGTCGTTTGATGCGCAGAAATCGACTTTGGTTGGTCATTGTGGTCGCGGCCCTGGCCGTGGCAGTTGAAGGCCTGGGCACAATCGGGACCTGGGCATGGGACTCGGCGGCCACAAAACTGGGCCGGGATGCCAATGCGGGGGCGGCGGTGATGATCGATTCTGCGCTGCTTGATTTGCCCTCGTCGGTGTTGAGGTCCCGACGGTTGGTGATCGCCGACCTGACTGTTGTGGACAAGGACCGGGCCGTGATGGCCCTGGAGGCAGTGGCCCGTCGACAAATACGGTGCATGGTCGTGCACCCGGAGGGCTATCTCAACCTCGCGCGTGCAGGGTTGATCCGCGGCCGTGTTATCGAGGGGCAGACGGATTTGACCAAGGCCCTCGACCGGGACCCGACGAGCCCATTTGCCATCAGGCTTCTGGGGCTGGTGAAACTCTTCCAGGGTCGATTCGAGGAGGCGCTGGACCTGTTGGCCCAGGCGGAAGCGGTTGCGCCTGGCTACCGATTGCCGCTGGTCGAATTGACGGCAGAAGACGACGCGCGGGTTCAGCTTGAAGGCCTCGATCGCCGTCTGACGACCTACCCTCGACTCAGGGTGGAAACCTTGATTTCGATTGGTCAGACACTCCGGTCGATGGGTCGAACGGACGAGGCCGATCAACGGCTGGAGGAGGTGGCCGGCGATCCCCGGGCCGATCTGGTCAGGGCCCAGTGGGCGTTGAATGACGGAGATGCTCCGGTCGCGGCCGGATTGGCACAGGGCCTGGCCCAGCAGAGGCGTCTTCCGGCGAAGATCAGGGCGCAGGCGTGGTCGATTCTCTCAAGAGCACTGGGGGTCCAGGGCGACTCGCAGGGCGCACTGGCCGCAGCGCAGCGGTCACTCCGTCTCGCGCCCCGGAGTGCCGAGCCCCACCTGGCGCTGGCGCGAATTGCCCAGGGGCGGGGTGATGTCGACGAGGCCGTCAACCACCTTCGCCGTGCCTGGGGCATGGACCCGTCCAACGCCGGGATCCTGTTCCATTTCGCCCAGGCGGCCGAGAGGGCAGGACTGAAGGCCGATGCCCGGTTGGCCCTGGAGCGGGCAGTGGACCTGGATCCCGGGAATACCGCTACGGTTCTCCGGCTCGTGGACTTCCAACTGCGTACAGGGGCGTTGATGGAAGCGACCATGACCCTCTCGCGGGCCCTGGATCGAGCCCCTGCCGACCCCAATCTCTTGAGAATGGCCGAGCGGCTTCGGCGGGAAGTCACGAAGCGATAGCAAGGCGTACCGTATTGGCATGTGAGGTGACTCAGGGTTGGGTCGAGATCGAAGCCAATACTGCCCGCCTTCCTATCGCCAAGAGCGCTTCGCGCAAGGGGGACAATTGGTCAAAGAGGTCGGAAATTGGTGCGCGGGGCTCCCGCCCCGCATTGTGCCTTGAGTGGTTTAGTTCATTCTCTTTTCATGCCTTCGCGAGCTTTGCGTCTTGGCGGTTCAATTGTCTTCTTGCCCTGAACCCTGACTGAATCTTCCCGGCGCCTCTCCCCCCGGATCCCTAGGATTTTTCCGCGCCCATTCGATCTGCCGGCAGATGCCTCGGAAGATGGTTGCCTCGTTTTCGGTAATACCGGCCCGGCCGAAGACCCTTCGGATCTTGCGCAGGATACGGTCCGGGTTGACGGGGTCGAGATAGCCGATGTCGGCCAGCGTTGTGTGGAGATGGGCCATCAAGGCCTCGACTGTGTCGTGCGTTGCGGGCTCTGGGCTGGTGGCGCTGGATGGGTCCTGCTCGATCGCGAAGTGGCTGAGCAGGATGGCGATCGACTGCACCAGGTTGAGCACCGGAAAGGAGGGGTCGGTGGGGATGCGCACAGCGAGGTCGCACCGGTCGAGGTCGTCCCTGTTCATGCCGCGGGTTTCGCTGCCGAACACCAGTGCAGCCCCTTCGGGTCCTCGTTGTGCGACAGCGTCGATTGCCTCCGCCGGCGAGACGGCCGGCTGGTCGGGGCGGCCCCGCCCCGAGGCCGTGGCCACCAGGGTCCTGCTGTGGGCGGCGGCGCCGTCAAGATCATCGAAGACCTCGATGCCAACGTGCTGCCGTGCTCCGCAGGCCCATCGGTCGACGATGGGGTCGTCGGGCGCGACCTTGGGTCGGACCAGGGCCACCGTGGCCACGTTGAAATTGGCAGCGACCCTCAAAGCGGCGCCGAGGTTGCCCGGTGATGAGGTTTCGATCAGGACGATTCGGTTGATTTTCACGGCCCGTTCTTCCTCCTGCTGTTTCAAGAAGCAGGGATAGGATACGGGGGAGAACATTCAACGTCCAACGTTCAACCCTCAACGCCGAAGTCGGACACACCAGACCAGAAGCGTTCGTGGACGTTGTTGTTTTTCGAAATAGTTGGACTCTCGAATTTGCCCTACAGCATCGACCGCAGAAGTTCACATCCCCGAGGGCCTCGGGCGCGAACTTCGAAGTTGGGCGTTGGACGTTGAACGTTGGACGTTCACTTCCCGGTATACTGGCTCCACCATTTCCTCTGAGGGGGCATGATGTTCTTACCCGTCGGGCATGATCAGAGTTCGGTGCGTCGTCTACCGTGGGTGACCTTTACGCTGATGGGCCTCTGCGTGGTGGTTTTTCTCCTGACCTTGCCTGCGGTATACGACACCGCCGAAAAGGCGGAACGTCTTTTTAATGAAGTAGCCGAGTACTATTTTGCCCACCCGAACCTCGTATTGGATCCCGAGATCGAGGAGTACATCTTCGGCTTCATCCCCGAGCACCAGGGTCAACGGGAGGCTTTCAAGGAGGTGATCAAGGAGGGAGTGACGGGATTCGGACTTTACACAGGTGAGGGCGCCCAAGGCCCGGTAGAGACCGAGGCCGAACAGCAGGCGGAACTGGACCGCCTGACGGCTCAGTTCCACAACGCCGTCAAAAGCTCGCCCTATTTCACCCTCGGCCTGGTCCCGGCGGATCAGAACATCCACGCCTACATCACACACCAGTTCATGCACGGCGGGTGGATGCACCTGATCTTCAACCTGCTGTTCCTCTACCTGGCCGGCCCCTATCTCGAGGACGTATGGGGACGTCCACTTTTCGCTGGTTTCTACCTGTCGGCCGGGATCTTTGCTGCACTGATCTACGCCCTGAAATACCCATTGATGGAGGGGCCCATGGTGGGAGCGTCCGGTGCGATCGCCGGAGTGATGGGCGCCTTCCTGATCCGCTATGGCGGCACCAAGATCAAGATGATGCTGTTTCTTTTTCCTTTGAGACCGCGGTTCGTAGATGCTCCAGCATGGCTGATGTTACCCCTTTGGCTCTTGCGGGAGATTTTCCATGGGCAGGCGGTCGACTTCGGAGGGGGCCAGGGCTCGGGCGTCGCCCACTGGGCGCACGTGGCGGGTTTTGTTTACGGCCTGGTGATTGCGGCCGGCGTCAAGCAGATGAAGTTCGAGGAGAAATACGTCGAGACCGCCTTGGAGGCCAAGCTCGAACACCATCAGGATCTGGATCTTGAGGAGGCCCTGGAAGCTCGCAAAAGCGGCGAGTTGGAAAAGGCCGAAGAGATCCTGGCGTCTCGGCTTAAAACCTCTCCCGGAGATTTCGACGCGGCGATGGCCTACTGGGACCTTCGTCGGGATATGGGTGACGTCGCACCGGCGGTTCCCTTTGTCTTGAGAGTCTTTCGGGATGCCCTGCGGAAGGACCATCGTGATCTGGTGGCGTCGCAGTGGCCCGAGGTCGTCGAGATGGCCCCTGCCGGTTCGATCGATCCCGGTCTGTCGGCCAAAGTGGCCGAGGTTTTGGGTGAAGAGTTGGGGGAAGGCGTCCTCCAGGCGACAATCGACGCGGCAGCCGAGGGTGTGACGCCGTCAACGCCCTCCGGGCTTCTGGCCCGGCTGACCCGCGTGGGGTCGGCGGTCGGGGCGGCCTCGGCTCGAGGTCTGGCCGAAAAGGCCTTGGCGGCGCCGGATTTGCCGGAAGAGACACGGGCCGAGATCGAGGGGCTGTTGGCAGCGGTCCCGGAATCGATTGCTTCCGCCCCGCTGCCGCCGCTCCCTGCCGAGGCTGCCGTAACGACACCGGAAGCGGCCGACGAGGTGGTGGTGGAACCGCAAACGTTGGCGCCGGAAGACCACCAGTTGGAGATCATGGAGGCAGTGCCGACAGCCTGGGAGGACGGCGTCTTGACCCTGTCGATCGCCGGACGGAGCCGGCCGATGAACCTGAATCAGGTTCAGGCGATTGCTGTCGGCGGCATTGTCGAGCCCGGTCAGGCGCCCTTCGTTATGGTCGACCTGATGCTCGACGCCCCATGGAGCAAAAGGGTGAAACTCAGGGTCGTGCGGCTGTGCAGTACGGCCTTCGATCCTTCAGGCATGGCCGGCGGCCCCGACCCAATGAGCTGTTTCAAGCAGATGTTGGTGGAGATGTTCGAGGTCTCGGACGCAGCTCCCTTGCCCGATCCCGATGCCGCGGTCGGCAACCCCTTCCGGCGCTTCGTGAGCATTTCGGAATACGAAATGGAGGTTATAGGGCTTCGATCGGAAAGCCCTATGCCGTCCGCCGAAGCATGATCATCCGCTTGCCTTTTGGGCGGGGCGCTGTCCCGGTAGATCTCAGGGGCTTCCGGATCCGTCCGCTTCAGCCCGAGGGGCCGCGCGGCCGGCCTGATCCTGCCCAAATGGTTCTGGATGCTGTTGCACGACCACTCTCGGGGCATTCACTCGAGGTTCGAGCCCGGGCTGCCGGGGATGTCGTCGTTGTCGTGCCTGACGGGACGCGGTCGGCCCGGATTCCGGACATCCTTCCGGCGCTGTCGCAGGCGCTGACCGACTGGGGCATCGCGCCGGGGAGGCAGACGGTCGTCGTCGCCTGCGGCACCCATCCGCCGGTCCCACGGGAGGCACTCGGTTTCATCGTCGGAGCGTTGCACCCCAGCGTGACTGTTGTCCAGCATGATGCCCGTGACCTTTCGGCGCTGGTGGTGGCGGGTGAGGTCAGGGGAGGCGGGGTGATCCGCCTGCTTCGGGAGGTCATGGAGGCCGACCTGCTGGTCACGATTGGGGCCGTTCGCCACCATTATTTCGCGGGTTTCGGTGGAGGGCCGAAGATGGTCTTCCCCGGCGTCGCGGGTTATGAGGAGATTCAGGCCAACCACGCGAAGGTCTTTGACTTTTCGGCAACGGGCGCCACGCGTCGTCCGGAGTGTGAGCCGGGTCGGCTCGAGGGCAATCCGGTGGCCGAGGAAATCG
>JBDLIO010000167.1:0-5868 GCA_039714865.1 Acidobacteriota bacterium
CGGAAGGCGTTGATGGTCGACCGTGCGATGACCGTTCCGCCGATGGCGCCCTGGATGGCGATCTTGAACTGCTGTTTGGGGATGGTGTCCTTGAGCCTGTCGCAGTAGTGGAGTGCCCTGGCCCGTGCCTTCTCCCGGTGGACCAGCTGCGACAGGGGGTCGACCGGTTCGGTATTGACCAGGATTTCCACCTTGACGACGTCGGTGATGCGGTAGTCCAGCATCTCGTAATCGAAAGAACCATAACCTTGTGTCGTGGACTTCAGCTTGTCGTAGAAATCGAACAACACCTCGGCCAGGGGCATCTCGGAGGTCAGTTCGACCCTGCCCGCCGAGAGGTAGTTAAAAGTCGTCTCTTCGCCTCGCCGATCCCGGCACAGCTCCATCACCGACCCGATGTAGCGGTCCGGCATCATGATCGCCGCCTTGATATAGGGTTCTTCGACCGTATCAATGGTCGTCGGATCGGGATAGAGCGAAGGATTGTCGATCCAAAACTGCTCACCGTTATTCAATGTGATCCGATAGCGGACCGAGGGCGCCGACAGAAGGAGTGAAAGGTCGTACTCCCGTTCCAACCGCTGCTGAACGATTTCAAGGTGCAAGAGGCCAAGGAATCCACAGCGATAGCCGAAACCCAGCGCCTGGGACGAATCCTTCTCGTAGATCAACGCGGCGTCGTTGAGCTTGAGCTTCTCCAGTGCCTTGGTCAGCTCCCCATACTCGTCGGTCGCCATCGGGTAGACCGAGGAAAAAACGACCGGTTTGCTCTCCCGCTAGCCGGGGCTCGGCTCGTCAGCCGCCTCTGCGAGGTCGGTGATGGTATCGCCGATGTTGATATCCGACACCGACTTGATACCGGCAATGACGTAGCCGACATCTCCGGCACTGAGGGCGCCTGTCGCCTCCCTGCTGAGCTTGAGCAGGCCAATTTCCTCGACCGTATGCTCAGCCTTGGTGTGCATGAAGAGCGCTTGCTGACCCTTGGTCATCGTACCGTTCATCACCCTGACGAGGAGAACTGCGCCACGGTAGGGATCGTATTGTGCGTCGAAGATCAGCACCTGAAGCGGTCCCTCGGGGTCTCCCTCGGGTGGCGGCAGTTGATTGACGATCGCCTCGAGCACGTCCTCGACGCCCTGACCGGTCTTGGCAGAACAAAGAACAGCGTCGTCGGAGTCCAGGCCGAGGTCCTCTTCGATTTCCTCCTTGACCCGTTCGACATCTGCCGAGGGCAGGTCGATCTTGTTGATCACCGGCACCATCTCGAGTTCGTGCTCCAGGGCGAGGTACATATTGGCCATCGTCTGGGCCTCGACGCCCTGCGAGGCATCGACCAACAAGAGGGCGCCTTCGCACGACATCAGGGACCGCCGCACCTCGTGGGAGAAATCGACATGCCCGGGCGTGTCGATCAGATTGAGGTTGTAGGTCTCACCGTCGCGGGCCGTATAATCCAGAGAAATCGTATTGGACTTGATCGTGATGCCACGCTCACGCTCGAGATCCATCGAGTCCAGAATCTGGTCTCGGAACTCGCGGTCCTCGACGGCACCGCAGTGTTGAATCAACCGATCAGCCAGCGTCGACTTGCCGTGGTCGATGTGGGCGATGATGCAAAAACTTCTGGTCTTCTCCAAAACTCAATACTCCAACGGCCTATTATGACGCAATTCGGTCTCTGATGCATAGCCCCGGCTGTCAGCTCGGACAACCGCAGCTCAGGCTGACCGTAACCTAACAGAACATGGGGCCTTGTCGGCGACGCCTGCAGGACTGAGAACCGTCGGCTGAAAGCTTAGATTCTTGCATGATTCCGACTGCCATATTCGGAGTGGAAGGACCTCGCGGCCGATTGGGTGGAAGACTTGTGATATTGGCTGGGGAGATCCCTCCACTCGGTCGCTCCGCTCCCTCGGTCGGGATGACAGGGATGAGGGAGGTGCGCTCCCCCCTTCTGTCATTCCGACCGAGCGGAGCGAGTGGAGGAATCTCACCGACTCAACCGCGACCGGGTCCACATCGCGTCCAACGAAACATACACCGTCCCCTTGCCCTGCCACGATGCGGGGCGGCACCCACGCGCGCGATGTCCCTACCCCGCGCTCCCACATGCAGTCCCAGCGGGCTTTTTGCCTCTCTTCTTTGTGCTTTTTTGTGCCTTTTTGTGGCTATTCTGGTGTTTTTGCAAGTAACTCAGCTGAGAGCTCCTACCGTACGACCGCGATGCCCAGCCTCAACTGCCACGGGAGGTGCTGGTCGTAGGAACGCAGGCTCTCACCCCAGCCGTCGAAATACTGGACGTAGAGATAGCCGTCGAAGTTCCGGCCGAGGATCTTGTCCATCGGCCAGGTCCCGTCGAGTTGCACGCTCCCCTTGCCGGACGTCCCAACCACAATCGTTGCCGCCACCTGCCAGTCGCTTCGGCCGGTATAGGCCAGCCTGAGATCACCATAGCCCCGGTATTCGGCGATGTCCGGGTTGTCGTCGAGGTCACTGACATAGGCCCACACGCGTGGCGCCACCGTCAGGTGCCCCCTGCCCCAAAAACGAGAGAACTCGAACACCGGCTTCACATAGATAATGTCGAGGCTGCGACTCTCTTCGTCCCCCTGGCCGTTGCTTTCGTGTTGGTACCCGGCCTGGCCCCATATTCGAAAGTCCCCACTGTCCGAACGATGCAGATCTTCGTGCCGATAAAACAGCGTGGGCTTGTAGGAGGTGTCGTAGAACGGCTTGCTCTCCCCTTCGATGTCCCACAAAGAGGTTTGGGTGTAGCCGAAGTAGACGTGGCTGAAAAAGGGCGCCTTCCGAGTCAAAGCGCCCTGTGGATTCATGAAGGCAAACTTGAAACTGAACTGGAATTTGGCGTTGACGAATTCGCGCCAGCCGATGGCGAAGTAGAGGGCTTCGTCGGGAGTCAATTTGGACAGAAAGCGGTTTGTGTCCAGCTCTCCGGCCTCGGCGCTCCCGTCGCCGGCCGGCGCAGACTCCGAATCCACCGACGCCTCTTGTGCTTCGGCACCAGTCCATGCCCCGAAAACACCGAGAAGAACGATCAGCAGCCAACCCAACCGCGGCATCCACACCCGTTTCCCCTGCATCATGATCTGCTGATTCTCCATGCGTCGGGAGGTTAGCACGCCTGGGAGAGCTCTCAGCTTGGGCGCTTGCAAGAATCATGAAATAGCCACAAAAAGGCACGAAGAGGCACAAAGAAGAAAGGCATGAGATCCCGAAGGGATCCGCGTGGGGTTTTCCCGAGCCCGAGCCGTTACCGTTATCGTTACCGGCTTTCTTCGGGTTCTACCCCAATTGACGAAGCTTCACTACGCCGTCCCACCCATTCCCTTGATGAATTCTCGGATCCTGGTCTTGGTCTCTTCCCGCAGCGTCGAAGACGGGCAAGGGGAAAATTACGTTGTCGGCTACCGGTCCGGCAACCCCGAGGACATCGGCCAGATAAAAGGTCGATGTTGTACACCGAACACCGCTGAATCCGTTGAACTCCATGTCTTCGAGACTCTCGAGAATGTGGTTCGCATGACCGACAACGTAGGCAGCTTCTGGATGGTAGGCGTTCAGGAGGTCGGCAGACTTGTTGCGCCAGGCCTTGCCATCCACATGGATTGTCCCCACGATCTTGCCCCCCAGCTTCATCTCGAAGTACTGCCGAAATTCCGCCTCCACATCCCGAGTCAGGCGGGAGTTATCCGTATAGATCACAATGTTGGCGATGCCCCGCTCATCGACGAGATGGCGCGCGGCGGTCCGGCCCTCCTCTTCGTCGGTGGGCGCCAACCGGTAGAAGTACTGACTCCTTCTCCCCAAATCGGAACCACTGGCGCTGGGCGAGAGGCAGACGACCCTCTGGTCTTCGATCACCGGCAACAGTGCCTCGGCTTCGGCTGAAGTTACGCCCCCAATAACGACCCGGACTCCCTCATCTTTGACCAAACGCCGAACCTGTGCGGCCGCTCTTTCCGGGTCGGAAGCGCTATCGACTCGGACCATCTGAAACCCGTCCGGAAGGCGATCTGAGGCGTTTTCGAGGGCCAACTCGACACCACGGTCAACGGCCAGGCCATACGCCATTTTGACCTGTATTCTCTTCCTTCGCGCCTCCTGCGCGGTTCAATTGTGTTTTCTTCGCACTTTCCAGCGTCACAATGCACGAACGGAGTCGTGCGCTCCCTCCCAGCTTCCCAGCTTTCCTGACGGATGTTGTAGGGTGGGCCTCCGGAGGAGACGATGACCCGTTTCTGTTTGATGATTCTGACCGCCCTTGCCCTGGCCTCGTCGGCCGTTGCCCTCGAGGCCCCCCTGCCGCGCCACCCGGCGCCGTCGCCCGATGGTTCGATGATCGCCTTCAGTTGGCAAGGTGACCTCTGGACGGTTCCCTCTGCCGGTGGAACGGCACGCCGCCTGACCGCCCACCCGGCAGCCGAACGGTATCCGGTGTGGTCCAGAGACGGACGTCTGATCGCCTTTGCCTCTGACCGCCACGGCAATAACGATGTGTTCGTGATGCCGGCGGACGGCAGCGCCGCCCCGACCCGTCTGACCTTCGCCGATCGCTCGGATACGCCGGTTGACTTCACCCCCGAGGGGACCGCCGTTCTGTTTTCCTCGGGTCGAGCCCTCTCGGTTCGGTGGATGCCCGCTCTGTGGACCGTTCCCTCAGGCGGCGGAACTCCCACGCTCGCTCAAAGTTCCCTGGGAGAGCAGGGCGCCTACTCCCCCGACGGCCAGACGATGGTCTTCACCCGTGGGGCGACCAAGTGGACACGCCACGGCTATCGCGGCACGGCGTCCCGAACGCCTTGGCTCAGGGATTCTGACGGAGATTACCACCGGCTCTCGGATTTTGCCGGAGACGAGGAACACCCCAGTTGGGTCGACGGACACACCGTCGCCCTGCTGTCTGCCCGATCCGAACGGAAAAATATCTTTCTGCTGAATCTGGTCACCGGCAACGCCCGCCAACTGACCCACCACGACGTCACCGACGTCCGCTTTCCCAGGGCATCGGCCGACGGTTCCCTGATCGCCTACGAATACCAGGACGGTTTGTGGACCATTTCGCCGGATGGCAGTCAACCTCAACGTCTTTCGATTGACGTTCCGGCCGACCGTCTCGGCGACAGGGTCATCAGAACCACCAAGAGCGGCGACGCCGAGGACCTGGCAATTCACCCGGATGGCGAGTTGGCGGCCTTCATCGTCGAGGGCGACCTCTTCGTTACCGAAATCTCATCGAAGGACGATCAGGAGATCGCCGCCCCTCAGACCGTGCGCATCACCGAAACTCCGGAGCGTGAAGCCGAGCCCCGGTGGTCCCCGGACGGAAAGACCTTGTTGTTCATTTCCTCGAGAACCGGCAACAACGACCTCTGGTCGGTGCGCCCGGCCGACGATGAACAGGGATGGATCGAGGGCTTCGATTTTCCGGTAGAGCAACTGACGAACGACCCTGCAGAGGATACGACCGGCCGCTGGTCTCCCGACGGTTCCTCGATCGCTTTCCTCCGGGGCAAGGGAAACCTGATGGTCATGGATGCCGACGGCACAAACGGCCGGATCATCCTTGAGCACTGGTCCCCCTCGGATTTCAGCTGGTCACCCGACGGCAAGTGGTTTGCGTACTCGACGGTTGACGCCCACTACAACACCGAGGTCTGGATCATTCCGTCTGACGGCGGTCAAGCCTACAACGTCAGCCGCCATCCCGACGACGATGTATTGACGCAAATGGATGCC
The DNA here is from genome assembly GCA_039714865.1 of Acidobacteriota bacterium. Classification (GTDB taxonomy): domain Bacteria; phylum Acidobacteriota; class Thermoanaerobaculia; order Thermoanaerobaculales; family Sulfomarinibacteraceae; genus DAOWGJ01. The sequence goes on from JBDLIO010000167.1 coordinate 5,761, forward strand.
GACATGCGCGCGGGCTTGGACAATATCGTGGGCGATATCGGTCTCGAACTCGAAATCGAGCAGATCCTCGACCTGCCGGCGGTGCATTTCGACGAGAACTGCGGCACC
>JBDLIO010000168.1:0-5863 GCA_039714865.1 Acidobacteriota bacterium
ACCGCTTCTCGAATCTCTTGAGCAGCACCGCGGTGGTCGTCAATAAACTGCCTCAGGAGCCTCAAGTAGGTCACCCGAGAACCGCCTACCTGCCGAATGCCCCGCTCGACGTCAAGATGGACAAACTCATCGCCATCTCCGCCTTGACCCAGGGCTTGATCAACAATCGTGGATTCGCCTGGGCTGGACGATTGACCTCTCGGCCCAGGACCGACCCATCGAGAGAGTGTGCCGACCAGCAGGTCAGGATCAATCGGTTTTGCCACGTGGTCGTCAAGACCGGCCTCCAGGCACCGTTCACGGTCTCCACTCATCGCGTGGGCAGTCAAGGCGATGATGGGTACATTGCTACAGGATGAGATCTCTCGAATACGACGGGTGGCTTCGAATCCGTCCATGTCCGGCATATGGATATCCATGAAAATGACATCAAAACTCTCAATCTTGCAGACCTCGATGGCCTCTGCCCCCGAGGTCGCAAGGGTCACCTCGAGGCCGCAGGCTTCCAGCATTCCCTGAGCTACCTGTTGGTTGATCAGATTGTCCTCGACAACAAGGGCCCGAGCCTCCAACATCACCCCTGCCCAGGAATGAGGGTCCTCTTCCCCAGCCCCCTCCGTCACCGTTGCAACCAGCCCCGGATCCAAAATCTCTCGAAGGGCAAACCACATCGCTGCCGGGCAGATCGGCTTGGCCAGGAAGGCGGTTCGGGTTGCTGGTGAAGCTCCCAGCATCTCATCCTTCCGGTTGCGATGAGGACTGGTGATGATGGTGGGCGGCATCCGGCCTCCAACACCCTTCTCAAATCTGGCCAGCACTCCAGGAAGGCTGTCGCCCGCAATCTCACCGTCCACGAGGGCCGCGTCAAAGGCCCGTCCCGACCGTCGCGCCTCGTCGATGCGTTTGAGAGCGAGATCCACAGAAGACGCCAGGACAGCCTCGACAGACCGGGCCTTCAACAATCGGTCGAGGGCGCTGCAAACGGTCTGGTTTCTCTCGACAACCAGAATTCGTGCGCCATCAATTCTGAAGTCCGGCGCCGACGTTTCTGTTGCCGAGAGAGCAAAAGGCAGGGTGAAGGAGAAACGACTACCCTGTCCCACCCTGCTTGAGGCTTCAAGAGTGCCACCCATCAATTCCACCAGATGTCTGCAGATTGCCAAGCCCAGACCCGATCCACCAAATTTCCGGCTGGTCGAGGTATCACCCTGAGTGAAAGCATCGAAGAGCCCTTCGAGGATTTCCGGCTCAATCCCGATTCCGGTATCGGCCACCGAAAACCCGAGCACCATCCGCCCCCTCGAGTGCTCAGTCCTTTCGATCTCAACCACGACCTCACCCTGTTCGGTGAACTTCAAGGCGTTTTGGACCAGGTTGATCAAAACTTGTTCCAGCCGAAGCGGATCGCCTCTCAGGGCCGGCTCGACCTGGGGATCGACAGCGAAAATCAGATCAACGCCCTTGTCGGCGGCCTTGGTGCCGAGAAGGGCACTGACGCGGTTGAGAATGTCACAAAGTAGAAAGTCCGTCTCCTCGATGCTCAACTTCCCACTTTCAATTTTTGAAAGATCGAGAATGTCGTTGATGACGCCCAGCAGAACGTGGGACGATTCGTGAATATTGTGAATAAAAGTACCCTGCTTGGCCGTGAGATCAGTCTGTTGCATCAAATGGCTCATACCCACGATCACGTTCATCGGCGTCCTGATCTCGTGGCTCATGTTCGCCAGGAATCGACTCTTGAGCGTATTCGCCTGTTCCGCTTCCAGCCTTGCGTTGACGAGTTCGGTTTCGGCCTTCTTTCGCTCCGTGATATCGGTCGCGATCTCGAGCCTGACGATGCGTCCGTCAACCCATTCAATCGCTCGATCGGAAATGTCGCACCAGCGTCCGTTGACCGTATTCTGAAATTCCCACCGGTAGGACCCGGTGGGTCTTCCGTCTTCGTCCAGGAGTCTGTTGTTGGTGCAGAAGGAACAGGGTCCGTCCTGTTGTTCCTGCAACACCTGCCAACAGGCCCGACCGGTAAGATCACCCCACTGCTCCTTGCCGTAATGGTTGAGAAAGAGCAGCTCGTAGGTCTCCATGTCCGCGACGTAAACGAAAGCATCCACACTGTCCAGTACGGTTCTGAGCACCTCGTGGGATGTCCGCAATCTTTCTTCAGCCTGTTTGCGCTCTGTGACGTTGGCGATCGTGCCGACCCCGCGTACCGGCCTGCCCGAGGCATCCCACGCGACCACATTGCCCCGGCACATGACATGGAGGAAAGCACCGCTCCGGGTCACCATGCGGAACTCCACCTTGAGCAGACCGGACTCGTTCTCGGTGAGACGAAGGTGGTCGTCCACCGCGGCGACGACGCGTTCCCGATCCTCAGGATGGATCCGCTGGTTCCATTCTTCCCGCCGACCGGGAAAGGCGTCGGGCTCCCAGCCGAGAAGCGTGTAGAACCCGGGACTGAAATAGATGTCATCTGTCGAGAATTCCCAATCCCACAATCCGTCATCAACGGCATCCATCGCCAGCTGGAATCGCTCTTCACTTCTCTTGAGAGCTTCCTTCTGCCGTCTCGCCAGAACCTGCCATATCGCCACCAACCCCAGGATGCCCAGCGCGCCCGCGATGGTTTTCCACAACAATGTGAAGTCAACCTGATGCTCGTATCGGACCCCGATCCACCGCCGCCGGATGTCGTCTCGGTTCTCAGTCGTCATTGAGTCGAGGGCCTTCTGCAGGATCCCCCCCAGGATCGGCCAGTCACTGCGAATGGCAATACCCATCTCAGTCTCGCCGTACGACGTCGCGTCCGAGACCTTGAGATTGGTCAAACCCAGTTGGTCGATGAGATAGGTCGCCACAGCGATGTTGCCGAAAAAGGCATCGGCGTCCCCGTGCGACACGGCCTCGAGAGCCTCCGGAAGTGTTTCCACAAGCACGATTTCGATCTTCGGGTAGTCGCGGGACAACAGAGCAAGAACCGAGTGAGCCCTCGTGATCGCCACACGACTCCCCGCCAACCCTTCCAACCCCCCTTTCAAAGGAGAACCGTGGCGCGTCACAACCACGAGGGGGAAGGACAGAAATGGCGTTGTCAGACGCAGGAAGGGTTCGTCTTCCTGTTCAACCCCGGAATAAGGCAACGCATCGATTTCCCGCGCCCTGACCTTGGCCCGGGCCTCGGACCATGACCCGCTCTCGACCAGCTCGAATTGAATACCCAGCCCGGCTTCAAAATACCGCAGGTAGTCGGCGATCATCCCCTTGGAGACACCCTCCTCGACAAACTGGAAAGGCGGCCAGTCGGGGTCCGTGCCGAAACGGAGAACCGGGTGTTTCCGAAGCCATTCCCACTCTTCCGGAGACAGCTGGATCACCGGGGTCTGGTCCGCCATGGAAATCCACTTCCTTCGGATTTGGCTGTGTTCCTCCGGGGAAATCGAACCGAGTGTTTTCTGCAGGATCGAGACCAGTTCCGGCCAGTCCCGGCGGACGGCCATGCGGACCTCGTACGGCGGATCGAACTCCCCGGCAATCCGGAGATTCGTCAGATGAAGTTGGTCGATGCCGTAACTGGCCATCGGGAGATCAAGCATCACAGCGTCTGCCGAGCCAAGAGAGACCTGGACCAGTGCCTCAAAAATGTCGGTGGCAAACACCAGCTCCGTATCCTCGTCCCGAGCCTCGAGGAAATCAACATTTGCGAAACCCTCAACCGTCACGACCCTCTTGCCCCTGAGGTCTGCAATCTCACCAATGCCGGGATTGTCTCTCCGGACGATGATGACCTGCGGGAATTCGAGATAGGGCTCGGTGAAGAGGAAATGCTGCTGCCTCTTGGCAGTCTCGGCGGCAATCGGAAGCACGTCGGCCTTTCTCGAAATTCCCAGTTCGAGAGCTTCCGCCCATGTGCCGGTAGGCACCTCGCGGAACTTGACTCCCAGCCTCTCCTCGACAAGATCGAGATAGTCCGCAGCCATGCCGCTATGGACTCCACCCTCGTCGTAGAACTCCAGGGGCGGATAGGCAGGATCCGGGGCGAACCTGATGACCGGATGGCTACGGAGCCACGCTTCCTCCGCAGGCGTAAGGAGCACTCCCTGCGAGACCTCACCGGCTGCCAGGCCGGCCGGGAAACACCAGAACAGGCTCAACGCAATACTCACCGCAATCAAATTTGCGGCATCAATCCACCGTCTCGGTGACATGAATTTGAATGACAAACACATGGTGCGCATTTCAGATCATACCTGTGCCAACGAGGTTGGTCTGCTCTCCGAGGGTCAAGAAATTGTGAAAAGGAGGTCGGAGGTGACCGTCTCTGCGACCGTCGGCGGCCGCAGGTCCAGGTAGAAAAAGAGGCGGTCCGCGATCTCGCCGACGCCGACCAGAATCAACGGCGCCCACCGACCCCCTCCGACGGCCATCAGCCCCAATCCGACGGCCGGGAGAATCACTCGAATCGCGGTTTCCACCCATCGGTGTTGGAAACCGGACCGAAAGTTTCTCTGCCTGAGGCCGTACAGCAGAAGACGCCCGCCCGCGATCAACAGGGCCAGAGACAGCTGTCCGAGCAGCACCACCGTCAGCAGCGCGGCTATTCCCAGAACATCGGCGGAATGCACCGGCATCGACCTGGGACGCCTGACGGGATCATAGACCCTATCCACGGCGAACAATGTCAGCCATCCGACAACCGCCGCGGTTTGTGCAACGCCGGTGACCTCAGGCACGACGACCTGCAGGCCAAGCAGGGTAACGAAGACGCCGTACACGACGATCTCTCGACTCAACCAACTGGAGGCAAAGCCCGCAGCCGCCCGCCAGGCCCGCTCGGGGCGGCCCAGGTGGAGCGTGGAGATTCCCGCTGCGGTCACAGCCGCCAATGCCAGAATCAGGCGCGGAACACCGGCGCCGAGGACGAGCGCCGTCTGAAAAGCAACCAGGGCCCCAACCGCCAGCGTGAAGACCAGCAACGGCCACTCGTGACGGAGGTCGCCCGCCACAGCGGGCGGCCGCCGTGCCGCGTCGAAAGCCGCCAGAACATCGGCATCCACGGTCCAGGTGGTCTCCAGCGGTTCGGCGCCGGCACGCAGGGGCTTGAACCGCAGGGAGGGTTCGGCGGTGGTCTCGGGAAAACCCAACGCCGAGCCAGTCAGTCCAGGGGAATCCAGGTTCCCCAGCCTCAACGCTTCCGTCGGGCAGGCCTCGACGCAGGCCGGCCTGTCTCCTTCTGCAGTTCGATCGGGGCACAAGGTGCACTTGCCCATCGTGCCGGTTGACTCGTCGGGGATCGGTGCCTCGAAAGGGCAGGTCCAGGCGCAGTACCCGCAGCCCATGCAGCGATCGGGGTTGAGGGTCACCATTCCTTTTGAATCGTCCCGGGTAACGGCCCTGGCAGGACAGGCGGCCACGCACGGAGCGTTCTCACAGTGGTTGCATGCGATGGACAAATGGAAATACGGCGCTCTGGGATCGCGTTCGGTATTGAAGGTCTCAATCCGCCTCCAGCTTTCCCCGAAGGCCAGATCGTTTTCGGTCGAGCAGGCCAACTCACACGCCCTGCACCCAGTGCACCGGTTGAGGTCAAGCGTGAATCCGACACGGTCAGTCATTGTTTGCACCGTTCGACCTCGACCAGGGTGTCGTGGAAGGCCGCACCGTGGGCCATGTCGGTCTCACGCCCCTCTGAGAGAACGTTGACCCCTGCGCCCTCGGTATGCCAGTAGCCGTTGAAGCACACGACGCAGCCTGCGCGAAGTCCGAAATCCAGAGTCACAGGCAGCCGGAGTTCTCCTCGATCGTTGAACACCCTCACCACGTCGCCCTCCCGGATCCCTCGGGGAAGGGCGTCGCCCGGAGA
>JBDLIO010000169.1:0-5854 GCA_039714865.1 Acidobacteriota bacterium
GGGTGAGAGTTCCCTGGTCGAAGGACCGGCTTCTCACAGTTCAGATGTGGTGGAGCAACTCAGAGCCCTGGGCTATGTGGAATAGTCAGTCTCCAATAGCGGCTGACCATCGGCCTGTGCCGCCGCTTTCAAAACCATCGACAAATAGCAATTCGGGAAGTTCTTCATCGACGTGAACGGTGGCTGATGCAACTGTTCCACCTTCGTGAGTGATGGCGTGAACTCTATAGACAGTCGTCGAACCGGGCATCACGGGCTGGAGACCGACCGCAGCGGGAGATTGAATCACAACCCCCCGGTCTATCACGACGTCCACCCACTGTCCGCTCCAGACATTCCAGCCGAGGTCCGAAATTTCACCGGAATTGATGTGCTCGGGGAGGGCTTCGAAATCCACCGCCGGCACAGCTGCGTCATCGATGAGGGCCGTCACAGGGCCTGGCCCACCGTCGACTTCGAGAGTGTGTATTCCGCTGCCTGCCGGGCCAAAACCGATTCCTGATGAACCATGGAGGGCGCTGCCGTCGAGCGTTGCAGTGCCGCCGTTCCAGGCCCAGGCCAGAAAGGCCTCGGTCGGCACGACCGTTTCTCCTGCGGCTGCCGTATGGAAGAGCACCGGGGGTGCTGCTGAAATGGCGCCGAGTGCCGGGGAGGTCACCAACACGATGTTGTCGTCATCCGGCGCCTTGTCGGTGTTCCCGATACCGCCGTTTCTCACTGCGACGAAGGCGTTGAGTTCGGACACCGTGCGTCCCAACGGACTCAGCGTCGAATTGAATACCGGTCCGTCGGCAGGGTCAGTAAAAAATCTATTTGCCTTGTAGGTGACGGCGTTGATTGGCCCCGCTGCATTGTCGGTTTCAGCAATGTCCCACCCGTTGTTCAAGACAAAGACCGAATTATCAACCGAGCCGTTGACATCCATGGCCGGAAAGTTCTGTGTTGCATTCGCCGGTGTGGACCACACAACGCTCCCCTTGGCGCCTGACGACAACGTGTTTTCAACGAAGGTACATTGATCGACCGCTAAATCCGAACCGCTGACCATAAAGACCGCCGCCCGAATTCCACCGGTATTTTCTTGAAACCAGGAGTCGGTGATCTGGGCCGTTGATTCGACAGTCAACCTGGCCGCTCCACCGTTTCCGGTGGTTCCCTCTGCGTCGTTGCCCAGCACGAGACAGTTGGACAACGTCAGGGCAGTGTGGTTGATGGCCATCGCCCCGCCGTTTCCGTCCTCGCTGAAGCCCGAGTCGCAATCAACGAAGACCGAATCCAGGAACTTCACGGTTGCACGATTCTGGTCGAGGCTTCCGTCTTGGGGAACGCCGACGCCGTAGGATCGATTGCTGTCGCCCCGGGCATAGACGCAGGCGCCCTTGTTGGCGGCCTTCCCGGTGGTTCCATATCGGCCCTGGAAAAAGGAACGGTGGACCAACACCTGCGCCGAAGGCCGGTTGATGGCGCCGTCGTCTGTTGAGGCATCGGCAACGTCACTGGAGTTGGTGTGGAGTGCCCCTCCTGTGCCTGAGGCACTGGTTGTACCGAATGCGCGGTTCCCCCGAAAGACCGAGTCTTCAATTTCGAGGTGTCCCCGGAAATTGCCGAACGCTCCGCCCATCTCCGCCTTGTTCAGAATGAACCGTGAAGAAAAGACCTTCGCGAAGATGTCATTTTCAAGGTGGACGGCACCTGCGATTGTCGGCTGGCCACACTGCGTTCCAGGATCTGATTGGGCGATATTGCCCTCAAAGAGCGAGTTTGAGATCAAGATCTCCGAGGCATATTCCGGCAGGTCGTTATAGATTCCCTTGACGTAGATAGCACCGCCGAAACAGCCGGCGGCATTTCCGGAAAATCTGCTGTTGGTAATCCTGAGGGCCGAATCAAAGACATTGATGGCGCCACCGGATGCTGACTCGTGATGCCCGGAGCCATCAGTCCGGTTGTTGGTGAAGGTGCAGTCGTGAATGGAGGCCTCACAATCGTTGCGCAGCCTGATGGCCGCACCTTCCTTGATGGCCGTATTGTCACTGAATACCGATTCGAAGAAGTGGGCGACCGCCCCGTCTCTCATGAATACCGCGCCGCCGCCGGTCAGCGCGCCCGTTGAGGTATTTCGGAAAAAACTGCATTCGACGAAGGTGGCGGCTGACTGAATCAGCGTGACTCCGCCGCCGATCTGAGGGTCGCTGGAGAATCCGTCGGAGATGACCAGCCTCTCAACCAAAACCGTGTGTTGAGTTGCAGGGGCAGTGTTGGTGAAAAGCAGGACGGGGCCGTTCCCTCCTCCCGAGAGAGTGACGTTGGCTTGATCAGCTGCGCGGAGGGTGAAGCTGACGGCCTTGTTTTGAACGAGGAACCCGGCTGCCGGGGCCTGGAATGTCCCGGCCGATATTTCGATAATGTCGCCCTCTGCGACATTCTGCAGAGCCGCAGTCAGCTCGTCGCTGCTCGTCACAGGCACGATGGTCGCTGCCGGAACAGCAAACGGAAACGTGGCAAAAACCACGGACAGGATCAATCCTGAGAGTGCGGGGGTCCACTTCATCCATTCTTCCTTGCTTCTGAGATGCTTGGCCTGCGATAACGGACCGAGGAGTTGTCCGCCGCCGCCTGTTCTACAGTATATAAGTCAAACGGCCGCGATTTTCATTCCCAGTGAGAGAAAATTCTACCGATAGTGTGTTCTGGATCACCAGGATTTGGGTTTGCGCTCTATACTTCGGTCGACCGCACGATGTGCGAGATGCCGGTGTGAGGGTGGTCAGTGGGATTGGCAATACACGATAATCAGAAACGCAGGCTGAGAATCGCGATCCTTGTATTCTTGGTTTTTGCGGTTGGGGCTGGGTTCTGTCTTTTTCTTTTGGGTTCTCATTTCGGCCATGCCCACCCGGTCATCATCCTTGATATCGATACCTTGAGAGCAGACCATCTTGGTTGTTACGGGTACCAGCGGGACACCAGCCATTGGATTGACGAGTTGGCTTCGCAAGGTACGGTATTTGAGTGGGCGTTTGCTCAGGCGCCGAATACGCCGCCGTCCCAGGCTTCGATTCTCACGTCGTTGTATCCCAGGACCCATGGCAGGGTGACAGGGAAGGACAGGCTGCCGGAGGAGGTCACGACGCTTGCCGAAGTGATGCAGGCGGGGGGATTCACCACGGCGGCATTTGTTGACGGGGGTTATATGGCCCCCCACTCCGGTCTCTCTCAGGGATTCGAAACCTATCATTCGAGCAAGGAGGGACTCAAAGGGCTGGCAGCTTTGGGCCCCTTTGTCTTTGACTGGGTACGTAAAAACAAGGAGGAGAATTTTCTGCTCCTCATTCACACCTACGACGTTCATACTCCCTATGACCCACCGCCACCCTTTCGGGAGATTTTCCTCAACGGCCTCGAGCCGTCGACCCCGGGCTTTGAACCGGACACAAAGACGATGAAAGGCGTCATGTTGAGGGCGAGGCAAGGAGAACTCAACCAGCTGACCGCTGCCGATATCGAATATTCACGAGCCCTCTATGACGGCGGAATTCGGTACGTTGACGCTTGGATTGGGTCATTCATGGAGCTGTTGCGGGAAAATGGCCTTCTGGAGAGAGCCACAATCATCGTTCTCTCGGACCACGGGGAAGAGTTCCAGGAGCACGGCTCCGTGCTCCACGAAAAGCTCTACTCGACCGTCACCCATATTCCCTTGATCATTCGGCCTCCTGGGGGCATGACTGCGCGACGTGTGGATCAGGTGGTGGAGTCGATCGACCTCATGCCGACCATCCTGGACATGGTCGGTCTCGATGAACCGCAAACCCCGATGGAAGGCACCTCCCTTTTTCCGTTTTTTAAACGACGACCCGTCAGCCGGCTGGAGGGTCTGGGCCCGGCTTTCGGAGAATCTCCGCTCTTCGGTGGTCGGGTGTTTGTCGCAGATGGAACCCACCAGATGCTTCAAACCCGGACGACCGAGGTCTTGGAACTCTTTGATTTTCGCTTGGACTCAAAAGAGCAGGACGATATTTCCCAACAGCACCCGGAGGTCGTAGGGAGACTTGGCTCGAAGATCGAACTTTTTGATCAAACGTCAGCCGACACATCGAAATACCTTCCTGGGGTCAGAGCGATTGACGATCAAGATCTGGAAGACCTGCGCGCCCTAGGTTATGTGGAGTAGCTCTGCAGACTCCATGCAAGATCGGGGTTGTGGGCCTTCTCTATTGAAGGTAGCCGAGAGCTCGGAGTTGAGAGAGCGCTTCATCGTCCAACGCAGTGTCATTTTCTGGGCCCAGTGGCGGGCCGGTGGACCAGATCTTGATTGAAACCCCCTGGTTTTCTGGAGTAGACGGCAGAAGTCGCCCGGTCCGCCAAGAAGATCCGTCGAGGATGTACTCAACAGGTTCTGTCGGGATCCCATGATCCACGTTGATCTGAAGTGGGGAAATCGTGCCGCTCTTGGAAATATACGCTCCGGAGACGCCTCCGTCCTCGCGTTTACCATTTGAGATGAACAGGCTGAGGCTCTCCCTCGGGCCCAACTCGAAATGGCCTCCCGAGCGAGTCCAACGAATGCAGCGGCAATCGGCCGCCGGCGACTTGACTCCGGACCGTTGATTCCAGGCTCCCGTCAGGTCGCCCCGAAGGACGCCGTCAGAGGTGTTTCTCAGGAAGATCCGTGTGCCGGCGAATTCTCTGTCGAGCATATCCGTCACGGTCTTACGTAATATGGATGGGTTCGGGGGTTTCGACGCCTCACCCGCTGCATCGCCATTTTCCCCTTGAAGGATCATCTCGGTCGATTGCCCCCAAAGTCTCTTCCATGCGGCGTCGTTGAAGGTGACCTTCGTCCGGTTGTCTGTGCGAAGGGCGAGACCCCGGTTCGACGAAGCCGCGTACGCCCATGCTTCGTTGGGGAAGTCCGATTCAGGGCTGTCGATCAACGGCAGGAGTGACTGAGCGTCGAGATCGGGTGGTACGGGTATACCGGTGACATCGAGGATGGTCGGCATCAGGTCAATCAGCCGAACCTGGCGGCTGATACGGGTGCCGCCTCCTGTGTGCCCGGGGATTTCGAGCATCAAGGGAACCATCAGATTGTAGTCATCCAGGTAAGAATGCCCGGCCCTGTCGTCTTCTCCCAAAGCCTCCCCGTGGTCCGACGTAACGATGATCAGAGTGTTTTCTCGGAGATTCAATCTGTTGATCGTCTCGAAGAAACCGGCAAGCTCGGCATCGGTATAGGCGATCGCGCTGTCATACATTGTCCTGACCGTTCGCTTTTCGTCCGGGTTCAATGGGGACGACCACTGTTTTTCGCCTTTTGCAAGGAATGAAAAGGTGTTGCCTTCGGATACCAGGTTTTTGACTTTCGGGGGCAACATCTTGACCTGGCCTTGTGGAAAGGCCGCCCGTTGCTCACTGACCAACCGGTCGAAAAACGGCTGCCGCCTCCGGTGTGGATAGTGGATTTCGTAGGTATGAAGAAAGAGAAAGAAGGGGAGGTTCTCATTCTTTTCCAGGAAATCTGATGCATGGCGGAGCCCATGTTCCAGCTCATTCACCGAATTTCGTGACCTCCAGTAGGCAAATGAGTCAAAGCCCTGCGCGAAACCGTAGTGCGGCCTGAGGATTCCTCCGCCGGTGACGGCCGCGGTGGTATAGCCGGCCTTCCGAAGGTGTTCTGCCAGAAAATGCAGGGAGTCGGGGGCCTGCATGTGGTGGTTGACTCCATGGCGGACGGCATTGAGGCCGGAGAACAACGAGGCATGGGCAGGCAGAGTCCACGGAGCTGGGGCGACGACATTTTCGAAGAGTACGCCATTTGAAGAGATCCACCGATCAAGAAAAGGAGTGGTGG
>JBDLIO010000170.1:0-5850 GCA_039714865.1 Acidobacteriota bacterium
CCCGTGCAGGTACTCGCTCACCGCCTCGCGGCGGAGTAGAGCGCCCAGCCGCTGGCGAAGAGCCACGAGCATCGCGAGATGCCTGTTCGTATCAGCTCGCCGAAGTCAGGGCAAGCGGCCGCCCCGCTCCGCAGAGGCTCCGCACACCCTGGCCGAAGACCACGCCGGGAGCCGTGCTATGCTGGCCGCGATGGGTTCGCCAGCGCGCGACGTCGGCCTCGGGACGACCTACGAGCGCGCCGCGTTCTACGAGCTGTTGCGCGACTGGACGCGCGGGCATGGCGTGGGGAGCGCGGCAGAGGGGCCGGTGGACGGCGTGGCCGGCATGCCGGGGCTCCACCTGCTGCCCCTCGCCCACGAGGGTTGTGAGGTGACCGTGCAGCACGCCGAGGAGGAGGCCCTCGCGCGGGTGCGGCGGATCTACACGCGCTGCGGCCTGAGCGCGCAGCTGACCCTCGAGCGCCGGAGCTGGCCATCAAGACCGGAGCGACGCGTCGATCTCGTGGTGAGCTTCAACGCCTTGCCACTCGTTGACGACTGGCGCGCATATCTGGCGGCACTGGCGGCCTGCACGCGGCGCTGGCTGCTCGTCGTGCTGACCAACCCGTGGAGCTACGGGGCGCGACTCGCTGCCACGCGGCGCTGGCTCACGCGCGGTGAGCGCGGCCTGTTCGACCACGAGGCCACGCGTTTTGCCGCCCTCCGCACGGCGCTTGCCGGAGTCGGCCACATCGTCGAGCAGCGCGCGCTCGACTGCCCCTGGTGGCCCGACCTGTTCGTCCCCGCGGGGCAGACCCTCGCCGAGGGCCTGCGCGACTGGCTGCCCGGTACCGGTGCGGAGGCGCCTGGCGCCGGCCGCGCGCGGCGTGAGGCGACGTTCGTCTATGACGAGGAGACCTTCTCCAGCGACCTCGCCCACAGGTGGCCGCCGGCGCTGGCGCAGGCGCTCGGGCGGCACCCGTGCTTCGAGAGCGCGCCGCTGCCGCTGCGCTGGCTATTTGCCCACCACCAGGCCTACTGGATCGACGTGGATCGCAACGCGACAGCCCAGCACCATGAAGCGCCTACCGGAGCGGGTGGGGCCATCGGTTCGCCTGGGACCTGCTGGTTGATGTCTACCAGCTGCCCGTCGAGCGACTGTGGTTCACGGTCTACACCGATGATGACGAGGCGGCGGTTCTGTGGGAAAAGGTGGGCGCCCCCCGGGATCGCATTCTCCGTTTCGGCGACGAGGACAACTTCTGGTCGATGGGGGAGGTTGGGCCCTGCGGTCCTTGTTCGGAGATCCACTACGACCGTGGTGACGATCCGATGGCGGACGGCCGTGCCCCATTGGTCAACGGGGATGGTGACGACATCATCGAGATCTGGAATCTGGTGTTCATGCAATATGAAAGGGATATTGAAGGGGCGTTGCACCCTTTGCCCCGGCCCTCGATCGACACCGGCGCAGGGCTGGAGCGATTGGCGACCGTGCTTCAGGGAGTTGAGAGCAATTACGAAACCGATCTCTTCCTTCCTATTCTCAATGCAATCGGCGCCTTGGTCGAGCGGCCCTATTCTCCGGCCGACAGCCTGGCGGCAGCCTACCGAGTGATCGCCGACCACATTCGGGCGTCGGTCTTTTTGATGACCGACGGAGTCGTCCCGTCCAACGAGGGGCGAGGCTATGTTCTTCGCCGGATCATCAGGCGCGCGCTTCGATACGGCCGAAAGCTCGGCCTGGACGGCGCTTTTCTCCATACCCTGGTGCCCGTTGTCATCACCGAGATGGGTGACATCTTCCCGGACATCGTCGAACGACAGGGCGTCGTGACCACCCAATTGAGGCAGGAAGAGGAGCGCTTTGCCCGAACGCTCAATTCGGGAACCGATGTCGCGGGGCGTGAATTGGAACGCATCAAGCGCCAGGGTGAGACGGTGGTTCCCGGTGAATTGGCCTTCAATCTGTACCAGACCCACGGCATTCCGGTCGATCTCCTGGAGGAGTTCGCCCAGGAGGAGGGATTGAGTCTGGACCGGGAGGCATTTGACGCATGCCTCAACGCAGAGAAGGAGCGTGGACAGGCGTCGTGGAAAGGTGATGTGCAAGCTCGATTCAGGGCGGAGTACGAGGGGTTGGCCGAGAGGGGCGTCACGTCGATCTTCGAGGGTTACGACTCGCTCGAGCAGCAGACCCGAGTCGTCGCCATTCTCGATGGCGAGGGCGAGGTTGAAGAGCTGGTTCAAGGATCCTCCGGGGAAGTCGTGCTCGAGGCGACTCCTTTTTACGCCGAGAGCGGCGGACAGGTCGGCGACCGGGGCCGTCTCAAATGGCACGGGGGCAGCGCTGTCATCACCAACACCCAGAAACCAATTGAGGGTTTGATAGTCCACGCCGTCACGGTTGAAGAAGGTCAGTTGGCGGTCGGTGCAGACGTGACAGCCGGGGTCACCACCACCGAAAGGTCGGACACACAGCGCAACCACACCGCCACCCATCTGCTCCATTCCGCCCTGCGGGGAGTTCTGGGCGAAGGGGCTCAACAGGCCGGTTCCCTGGTCGATCCCGATCGTTTGCGGTTCGACTTCAACTGGGGCGAGCCGGTGTCGTTTGACCAGTTGCAGGAGATCGAACGGCGCGTCAATCAAGCGATTGTGGGCAACGAGGCCGTGACCAAATCGTACATGTCCGTCGACGCGGCACGGGAACTCGGGGCGATGGCTCTTTTCGGAGAGAAGTATGGTGAGACGGTCCGGGTGGTCTCCGTCGGTGACGGCGACTTTTCAAGGGAACTCTGCGGCGGCTGTCACGTCCGGCGAACGGGTGACATCGGCGCATTTGTCATCCTCGGAGAGCGGGGTGTTGCGGCCGGCGTTCGAAGAATCGAAGCTGTGGCCGGTCGGGCTGCGGTTGAGTTCATTCAGGGGAGGTTCAGGATTGCCGCCGAACTGGCCGGGCGCTACCAGACCTCGTTTGAAGGATTGGGCGGCCTCCTGGAAAAGAGGGACGCCCATCTCGCTGCATTGGAGGAAGAGGTCCGAACCCTCAAGCACAAATTGGCGACCGGGGCCGGAGGCGACGACGAGGTACGAACTGAAGTGGGCGGCATCACAGTGCTGGCCCGCCATGCCCCTGAGATGTCGTCGTCTGAGTTGCGGGATCTCGCAGACACCTTGCGGCAACGTCTGGGGAGCGGCGTCGTCGTTCTCGGCATGGAGTCGGGCGGCAAGGCCACCCTGCTGGTCGCCGTGACCGAGGACCTGGTATCCACCCTCAAGGCCGGCGAGGTCGTCAAGCCCCTGGCCGAGATCGTAGGGGGCCGGGGAGGCGGCAGACCGAATTTGGCACAGGCCGGCGGCCCCGATGTCGAGAAACTGGATCAGGCGTTGCAGGCTGCTCCGACAGTCATCGAGGGTCTCACAACGTCATGACCACCTCGGATAGGGGAGACGCCGGAGCTGGTTTTCGCGCTTTCCGGTGGCCCGACCTCGAAGGCGAGTTCGCCACATCGGTTGGCGGCCAGGACCCCGAACCCGCCATTCGACATATCCTGGACCCGGCATCGGCGGTGACGACAATTCACTGGGGCCGGAACTACATTTATGAATCGTCGATGCCGACACCCGGTGGTCCCAGATCGGTGGTTGTCAAGCAGTTTCGGAACCATGGGTGGCGTCGTGCCCTCGACCGACGCATGAGAGGCAGCAAGGCGACACGCTCGTGGCACATCGCCAAGGCCTTGATCGAGGCCGGCCTGCCGACACCTGAACCCATGGTCGTCGCAGAGTCGACCGAAGCCCAGGGCAACTCCCACTATGTTGCCGAACTGTTGAAACCGGCCTACGAGGTCCGGCAATTTTTCAGAGGGCTTCAGAATCAGCCTGATGCGGGTCAGTTCCCCGAGGTTGATGAGATGGAGTTTTTACATCGTTTGGGCGCCCTGGCTCGATCCCTCCACGATGCCGGAATCTGGTACCGGGACCTGTCCCTGGGTAACGTGCTGGCTCATCCCAATGGGGACGGCACCTTGGAGTTGTACCTGGTCGATTTCAACACAGCCCAGAGCAAGAAGCGCCTCGGCTTGTGGCGGCGATCTCGAGACATCTGCCGTTTTCCGATTGTCGAGAGGCATCACCGTGAGGCGTACCTCAAGGGTTATTGGAGCGAGGTTCCATCCCGATGGAGCCCCCGTTGGTGGCTCTACACCGCATCAGTTCGGGGCTACATCCTCAAGCACCAGATCAAGAACACTCTCAGAGGTCAGGGGACAACGGCGAAAGCGGCCCAAGGCGGCAAGCACCACGCGCACATTCCGGCGGCGGGGGAGGGTGTGTCCATTCGCGACCAGGCAGTATGGGATCGCCTCTCGGACCAGCCCCACCAGCACGCCTCGAAATGGCAGAAAACGAAGATACGAATGGCCGATGCACCGGATCACCTCGCCGATTTTGCTGCCGTACTGGGGGCGGCGCCCAAGGTGCTGTCGCGATATCGCGAACTGAAGGCCGGTTTGTGGCAGGAGTCCATTCCGTTTCAGGGGCTCGGAGTGGCTGTTCGTCCCTGTCCCGAGGACCCGGAGGCGCACTTCGAGGCCCTGAAGGGGCTGGGAGTCGGACATGTGCTCCTTCGCCTCCACCCATGGGACAACGATCACGAAGCCGAGCAGGCATTGGCCCAGAGGCTTAACGACGCCGGCATCGAGGTTGCATTCAGCCTGCCCCAGAACCGCGAACTGGTCACGGACCTCCCTCGTTGGGAAAGGGCAGTCGAGGCATTGGCTCAGACCTTCACCCAGTACGGTCGGCACTTCATCATCGGCCACGCCATCAACCGGTCAAAGTGGGGGGTGTGGACCTCTAGGGAGTATGGCAGCCTGCTCAAGGCGGCCGCGGAAATTCTCGGAGGTTATCCCGAGGTCGAAATCCTCGGTCCCGGCGTGATCGATTTCGAATTTCAGGCGACGCTGGCCGCACTGCAGAGGAAGAAGCCGGGAGTGCACTTCGATGCCATCGCCAGCCTTTTGTATGTCGACCGTCGGGGAGCGCCGGAGAATCCGCAGATGGGCCTGAATACGGTCGGCAAGGTAACTCTCCTGAAGGCGATCTGCGACACCGCGAGGTATGCGAGTCCGCGATCGTGGATCACGGAGGTCAACTGGCCGCTGTGGGAAGGACCCCATTCGCCTGCAGGACGCTCGGTCTCGGTTGATGAGGAGAGCCAGGCCGATTATCTGACTCGCTATTACGTGTTGGCCTTGACGACCGGCATGGTCGAACGCATCTACTGGTGGCGGTTGGCGGCGCGGGGCTACGGACTGAGCACCTTCGAGCCGGATGGGGCTTTGAGGTTGCGCCCGTCCTATCACGCGTTGAAGACCTTGATAGGCCGGTTGCATGGTGCGACTTCGCTTGGGCCGATTGAGAGCCCCGAAGGCACGTACGTCTTTCGTTTCGAGAGGAACGGCGGGCAGCGATTGGTCGCGTGGGCGCTTGAGCCGGGCGCGACCGTGGAGTTGCCTTCGAAACCTCAATCCGCAGTTGATCGGGATGGCGCCGTCATCGACATACCGGCCTCGTCGTCGGTCGTGGTCGGGCCTTCGCCGGTCTTTTTTGAGATGTAATCCCGGCTCCTTCCAACCGACACCGACTTCTGTAAACTCCCGGGCGAAGGAAAATCATGCTTTATCCCCTCACTCGTTCCGTCTTGTTCCGCCTTGAACCCGAACGGGCACATGCCCTTGCATTGAAGGCGATCGCCCGTGCCGGCGCCATCCCGCCCTTGAGAGCGGCCTTGGCCGCCCAGTACTCGGTTCGGGAGGCCGAGCCGGTGGAGGCCTTCGGCATTCGATTTCCAAACCGTGTCGGCCT
>JBDLIO010000171.1:0-5846 GCA_039714865.1 Acidobacteriota bacterium
CGGCGATCCAGGCCGCCAACGCCGTGACGCCAATGTGGCGTAACAGAATCCGAATTTTGCGAGGCTCCGAAAGGTCCACGAAATCCAAACTACCATTACTGAGACATATCTGTGAACATCAATTTTCTGCTGAGGAGAATTTCAGTCCGGTGAATCTCATTCTTCAAGGCTGGAGCAGACCATTCCGAAGCGGGTTCAAAAACAGGAATGATGCCGGGGCATTGATTGAGCCCTGTGGTCCGGAATCCAGGTTTGCGGAACGGGTTGCCGGTCCGCAGAACTCTCCCAGAATCCGGCGCAAGAAACCCCGGGTCTCCCGGTAGGGCGGCACGTCGCCGTAGCGGTCGACCGTCGCGGCGCCGGCGTTGTAGGCGGCCAGGGCCAGGTCGAGGCTCTCGAAACGGTTCAGGAGTAGCCGGAGGTGGGTGGCGCCGCCGCGGAGATTCTCCGCCGGGTCGAAGACATCTCGAACCTTGTGATCTGATGCCGCCGAGGGCATCAGTTGGCACAGCCCGCGGGCGCCGACCCTGGACACGGCCACGGGGTCGAAGTTGGACTCGGCTCGGACCAGAGCTGCCAGCAGTCGGGGGTCGAGGTTGGCTGCCTTGGCCGCGTCTTCGATGACAGCGGCAAAAGGGATCTCGTCGGGAAGCCGTGTTTCGCGCCACGAAGGATTGCAGTCGCCACTGAACCCACCCGGGAGTTGCGAGTGGTTGATCTCGTCATCGACGACACGGTCGATTCTGAGGGCCGGGATCTCAAGGACCCCGCCGCCGACCAGTACAAGATGGATCTTGTCGCCGACCAGTTTGGCGTCTTCGACCCGCAAGACCCGCCCGTCGGTGAAGACCGCAAGATCGGCGTGGGCTGCGGGGGGCCCTGCCAAAAGCACACCTATTACACCGAGAACCCAGAGAGATCCCTTCATCATCAGATCATACGTTTTCCGGTCTGTGTTTGCCCAATAAAGCCGCCAACCTGAACGGACAGGACAGGTCAGGCGGTGTCATTCCCGGGCTGGCCCTGGCCGGGTGACCTCAAGCATTTGCGACCGTCCCTTTTGGCAGTGAGCATGGAGGTGTCCGCATGGTCAATGAGAGCCGAGAGATCAGCGGTGTCTTCGTTCATCTCGGCTACACCCAGGCTGATGGTGATCTCAACGGAGCCGTTCTTGGTGAGCATCGGAGCATTGGCCACCGAGAGGCGCAAGCGCTCGGCCAGCCGGACCGCCCCAGGCAAGCCTGTCTCCGGCATCAGGACCACGAACTCATCACCACCATACCTGCCGATGATGTCGATGGTCCGGGCTGTTTCCCGACAACGGTCCCCGAGGATCTGGAGGATTTCGTCTCCGGTTAAGTGGCCGTGGGTGTCATTGACCCGTTTGAAATGGTCAATGTCGAGCATGACCGCAGAGAAGGACCGCTTGAAGCGACTGCTCCGCTCGAACTCCAGGCGGCCGAGTTCGAACAGATTTCGCCGATTGTGCAGGCCGGTCAAAGAATCTGTTACAGCGAGTTCCCGAATATCCTCGGTGAGTCGAGCTCCGTGCAGGGCCACCCCCACGCTTTCGGCGACTTCGCACGCGATCCGGATGTGCTCTTCGGAGAACGAGTTCGGTTCGATGGAGCCCAGACAGAGGACACCGGTCAGTTTTCCACAGGCTATGAGAGGAACCGAGAGAGAGGACCGCATTCCTGCTTTCGAGAGTTTCTCAGCGATCCCTGAATCGAATGGGCCCGCCGCGAGGTCCCTGAGGAGACTGACCTCGCCTTGGCTCAGCAGATCGAGCGGCAGTTCTTGTGCCGGAAATCTTGAGCCTGGCTCGAGCCTGAACTCGGCTGTAGCCATGCATTCGAGGACGGCTGATTCGCCGGAGGTTTCGTCGATATCGAGGAAAACCGCACACGAGCATGGAATGAGGTTCCGAGTATGTTTGAGAGCGGCTTGGGCGATCTCGGCGGTCGACTGAGCTGCCAGTACGGCCTCGGCGATGGTGCGAAGGCCCTCAATCCTAAGGAGGGCCTTGCGGGCCTTGATTTCGGCTTTCCGCCGGAAGGAAATATCTTCCACCACACCGTCGTAGAACGCCACTCGACCCTGGTCATCGCGGACGACCCGTGTCGCCTCGTGCATCCAAATGGGATTCCCGTCGCGTTTGTACCACTGCACTTCGCACTCGGCGGCGCCTTCCTGATCGATCTGAGTCAGCAAATGACGGCGTTGACCAGGGTCCACATAAAGCTGAGTCCCACTGACGTTCTTGAGCTCCTCGCTATCTGGATAGCCCAGCAGCCGGACCAGTGTAGGGTTTGCTTCAAGGATCCTTCCGTCGAGCGCGGTTCGGAAAACCCCAACGGGTACCTTTTCGAAGAGTAGGCGGTAGCGTTCTTCACTCTTCCTCAGTTCCTCCTCCGCTCGTTGTTGTTCTTGCTGGATGCGGTGCTGCTGCAACGCCCGCTCGATCACGGTTGGCAGCAGCTTGAGGTACGAAAGTCCGATGTCCTTGACGAGATACTCATGTGCTCCCAGCCTGATTGCTTCCACCGCGACCGCTTCGCTGCCGGCGCCGGTGATCATAATCGTTGGTGGGAGGGGACCGCTTGAGCTGAGCATACGAATGACCTCAAGCCCATCGTGACCCGGCATTTCATAATCGACGGCCACTAGGTCGTAGTCGTGCTCAGCAAATGCGGCCACTCCCTCGCCACCGTCGCTGGCGAGGTCAATCGTGTAGCCTCCTCGTTCCAGCTTGGCTTGAACCATGCGGGCTACGACAGCGTCATCCTCGATGTAAAGGATTTTGGCCCCTGCGCCCTGGCCCGGAACGGAAGTGGTGGTGCAAAAATTCATGACCTCGAATGCCTCTGGCGAAACCCCCTTATTGATACTGGGAGCCATTGTACACTTTCCATGCCGTTGTCGTCAGCGGCCGGTCTGGGCAACATACCAACACGTCATTCCAAGATCCTCGTTCTTTCAGCGTCGAGGATGAGCTGAACCCGGGCGGCCTCCGGGTATATTTGCTCAAGCAGAGCACCCAGCTCAACCAGAGGTCCAAGATTGGCCGTCTCGTCCAATTGGTTGCAGAGGTCCGCGAGGGCTTCGGCGCCGAGTGCTGCCGAACTCCCCTTGAGGTAATGGGCGCCCTTGGCGAGGGCATCTCTATCCTCGTTGTCGAACGCAGTAACGAGTCCATCGAGGCAGCGGGGCAGTTCTTGAAGATACAGGTCGATCAGCTCTTTGAGGATTTCGGGGCCCAAATCGTCACTGATTGAACGGAGATGTTTGCTCAATTCATGGTCTTCCGGTGGTACCACGGTGTCGGCAGGCGCGTCCGTTGGCGCCACCCGGCGGGGCCCAACGGTTGCACGAAGGCACCGGGTTATTACTGAAGAGAGGTCCTGTGGTTTCAGTGGTTTGGTTATATAATCGTCCATGCCGCTGTCCAAACAACGTTCGCGATCCCCGATCATGGCATAGGCGGTCATGGCTATGATCGGGATGTGACGAGCATTTCCGTCAAGCCGCCTAATCTCGGCAGTCGCCTGGTATCCATCCATATCGGGCATCTGACAGTCCATCAGGATGAGATCATAGTGCTGGCGCCTCAGAGCCTCGATCACCTCGAGGCCGTTTGCGGCTACTTCGGCCCTTGGGTATCCAATCTTCTCCAGGAGGCGCAGGGCAACCATCTGGTTCACAGGGTTGTCTTCGGCCAGCAGGATGTGGAGCGGCGGCTGTTTTGCCGGCAACGGCATCATTTCGGAAGCAGTTGCAGGTTGGAATGGTTCGGCAGCAAACCCGTGAATGGCTGACTGCAAAGCGATTCTCAGAAGACTCGGTTTGACCGGCTTGGTCACTCGTTCGAAGGGGTCAATGCCCTGGCCCTGAGGGATACAGAGGTCGGCTGGTGAAAGTAGCAGTATTGGCAGCTCGGCTGGCTGTTGGTGTTTCCTGATCTCATCCGCCAGTTCGATACCGTCTTTCTCGGGCATGATTCTGTCGATGATGACCACGTCGAATTCCTCGCCGCTGAGGATTCGGTCCAGAGCCTCACCAGCTGAGGCTACGGCGGACGGGACCATGTCCCAGGTTCGCGTGTGGAGGCTTAAGAAATCACGGCAAACCGGGTTGTCGTCAACAATCAGCACTCGCCTTCCGCCGAGATCTGGTCCCGGAAGGGTTGCAGGAGGCGCCTCAGCCGCAGCTGTTATTCCGGTCTTGATGGTGAAATAAAATATCGACCCGACGCCAGGCTCGCTCTCGACCCACATCTGACCACCCATCAGCTCAGACAGACGTTTGCTGATGGCCAACCCGAGCCCCGTTCCGCCTTGAGCGCGCGTGTTCGAGCCGTTCACCTGACTGAAGGAGTCGAAGAGCCGGTCCCGCTGGTCGGCGGAGATGCCGATCCCGGTGTCGCGAACGGCAAATTCAAGCAGGCAATGACCGGCGGCAAGTTCGTCAGCCGTTACTGTTACCACCACCTCTCCGGCCTCGGTGTTCTTGATAGCGTTGCTCAGCAAGTTGACGAGGATCTGGCGCGTCCGGCCGAGGTCGCCGACAATGACATTGGGGAGTTCCTCATCCACGAAGTAGGCCAGGTCGAGGTGTTTGCCGGCTGCCAGTGGAGCGACGAAGTCGAGAGCTTCCTCGACACTGAGAGCCAGCTCGAATGGACCGTGGTCCAAGTCGAGCTTGCCGGCCTCAATCTTCGAGAAATCGAGGATGCCGTTGATGATCTTCAGTAGGGCGTCTCCACTACTGCGAATGGTCTTGGAGAACTCTGCCTGTGCAGGTGAGAGACCGGTATCGAGCAGCAGACTGGCCAACCCGATTACCGCATTCAGAGGAGTCCGGATCTCGTGACTCATGTTGGCCAGGAACACGCTCTTGGCTCGCGTGGCTGCTTCCGCGGTCTCCTTGGCCCGTCTTAATTCATCGGCGGCTATTTTTTTGGCCGTGATGTTCTGGATGACGGCGATGACCTGGTCCCCGCGCAGCGGCAGCAGTCGCGCTTCGAAGTAGGTCTCTCCCTCCGCCATCTCCAGTGAGTATCCAACGGTGACCATCTCGCGCGTCTCAGCCACCTCTGAAATGGCGTCTTCGAAAACCGAACCGACAGGTGGCGGCGCGTCCTGAATCCGGCGTCCAGTCAAACGTCCCGGCGGATAAAGGAGGTTCGATTCGTTTCCTGACTTTTGGTCGAGGATGGTGCCGTCGGCCGCGAGTCTGAGGTAGAGATCAGGAAGCGCCTTGAATATTGCCTCCAACTCGGATGTTCGCTGGAGCAATTTGTCTCGCTCGGCGGCGAGTGCCGTCTCCGAGGCACACCTAAGGTCGTCATACAGTTCCCGCATTTCGTGTGAGGAGATTTTGAGTGATCGCTCCAGGAGGTTACGTTCCTGTTCCGCTTCATAATAGGTTCCGCTGACCCTATCGAGAAACCTCGCCCATGCATCCCGGTCACCCGCATCGCCCGTACCGGTGAGCCCCAGTTTCTTCAGCTGGCGAGCGAGCAGAGGATGCATTGCCTACCTCTCGCCGATCGTCGTCAGGGTCATGGTCTGGTTATGCAGGTCGCAATATCCGGTGGAGTATGGGGAGATCTCGCCGTAGGAGTAGAACCCGATCTGACGGCTTCCTTTGGGCAGGATCTCCGCCGCAGACTCCAACTCCTCCTCTGTTCGCCCTCCCAACACCATCCGGCGCCCGACGCAGCTGATGGCGATCGCCAGGGTGTCGCCACTCACCGTTGGGCTGTTGCTCCGCGTCATCAGGGCGGCTCTGGATGCTCCGTCGATGAGACGGTCGATGTTGGCGTACATCAACTGCGCGAAGCA
>JBDLIO010000172.1:0-5844 GCA_039714865.1 Acidobacteriota bacterium
GGATGTCGTCCCCGGCCGCTATACCAAGGCGTGGTTCGAGGCGACAAGGCCCGGCGAGTACAACATCTTCTGTGCGGAGTATTGCGGGACCGGTCATTCGGACATGTCGGCGATGGTGATCGTTCATCCGTCCGGAGAATTCGGGCCGTGGCTGGAGAAGGCCTCGAACTTCCTGCTGACGATGACACCAGTCGAGGGCGGCCGGAAGGTGTATGAGATCCGGGGTTGCCAGCAGTGTCACAGCGTCGACGGTGGTCCTCGCACGGGACCGACCTTTTTCAAGCTGTTCGGCAAGGACGAAAACCTGGGGGATGGGTCGACCATCACTGTGGACGAAAACTACATTCGGGAGTCACTGCTTGAGCCCAACGCCAAAGTGGTAGCCGGGTTCGAGGCGGTGATGCCGACCTACCAGGGACGATTGAAAGACGATGAAATTGCGGCCTTGATTGCATACATCAAGTCGCTCGACGGCAAGGCGGGGGAGGAATGAGCATGGCAGAAGGACATTCAGCCGTTGTGACACCGATGTCCGGGGGCGCTTCCGGCGAGAACTACCTGACTACCGGGAAGGGCCCGTTGTCCTGGTTGTTCACGCTGGACCACAAGCGCATTTCGGTGATGTACATGGTCTGCATCTTGGGTTCTTTCCTGCTCGGGGGCGTATTCGCCCTGCTGATTCGTACCGAGCTCTGGGCGCCCGGTGCGACGATCATGTCCGCTGACACCTACAACAAGATGTTCACGTTGCACGGCGCGGTGATGATATTCCTGTTCATTATCCCGGGAATCCCGGCGGCTCTGGGAAACTTCGTCTTGCCGCTGATGCTGGGGGCGAAGGACGTCGCGTTGCCGCGGCTGAATCTGTTGAGCTTCTGGTGTTGGCTGGCGGGAGCGACGGTGTGTCTGGTATCGATCGTCGTCGGGGCAGTCGACACCGGCTGGACCTTCTACACGCCCTACAGCACGACGACCAGCACTGCGGTCGTCAGCATGACCCTGGGGGCATTCATTCTCGGCTTTTCGTCGATCTTCACCGGCCTCAATTTCATCGTGACCATCCACACGATGCGACCGGAGGGCATGACCTGGTTCAAGATGCCTCTTTTCTTGTGGAGCCTGTACTCGACGGCGATCATCCAGATTCTGGCGACCCCGGTCCTCGGGATTACCTTGCTGCTGCTGATAGCCGAACGGACGCTGGGTGTCGGCATCTTCGACCCGGCTCTCGGCGGCGACCCGGTGCTCTATCAGCACTTCTTCTGGTTCTACTCCCACCCTGCGGTCTACGTCATGATCCTCCCGGCGATGGGCATCATCTCCGAGCTGGTCTCGGTGTTCTCGGGGAAGCGCATCTTCGGCTACACGATGATCGCGTGGTGCTCGATCGCAATCGCGGTGCTCAGTTTCCTGGTCTGGGGACACCACTTGTTCACGTCCGGACAGTCCGGACTGCTCAACATGATCTTCTCCGCGTTGACTTTCAGTGTGGCGATACCCTCCGCGGTCAAGGTTTTCAGCTGGTTGGCGACGATGTACAAGGGAGCGATCAATCTGGCGGCGCCGATGCTCTACGTCCTGTCCTTTCTCTTTCTGTTTGCCATCGGAGGTCTGACAGGGTTGTTCCTGGGTTCGCTGGCTACCGACGTCCACCTGCACGACACCTACTTCGTCGTCGCCCACTTCCACTATGTGATGTTCGGCGGCACGGTGATCGCGTTCCTCGGGGGCATCCACTACTGGTGGCCCAAGATGTTCGGACGCATGTATTCGGAGTTCTGGGCTCGGATTTCGGCGGCGTTGATATTCGTCGGCTTCAATCTGACCTTCTTCACACAATTTGTCATGGGAAGCCACGGCATGCCGCGGCGCTATTACAACTACCTTGAGGTCTTCGAGCCCTACCACCAGGCATCGACCGTGGGGTCCTACATCCTGGGTCTGGCCTTCATGATCATGGCCTACTACTTGCTGCACTCCCTGGTGCGAGGCGAGAAGGCGCCCGAGAATCCGTGGGGCGGTGCCACCCTGGAGTGGGCGACCGCCTCTCCGCCGATTGCCACCAACTTCGAGCATGAGATGGTCGGCCTTGATCCCTACGATATCGACAGTCTGACATTCGACCGGGAGACCGGAAATTATGTTCGCAAGGATCCCGGCTCGATCTTTTCAAAGCCAATTGGGGAAGAATGATGGCCCGACCGAAAATCATCGACCACAACCCGGATCTGGCGCATCATTTTGAGAGCATGGACCAGCAGCGACAGTCGTCCCGATTGGGGATGTGGCTCTTCCTGGTCACCGAGATTCTCTTCTTCGGGGGCCTGTTCTGTGCCTATGTCGTCTATCGGGTCAACCATCCCGAGGTTTTCATCTTCGGTCATCACTTTCTCGACAAGAGCCTTGGCGCCCTCAATACCGTCGTTCTGATCTGCTCGTCGCTGACGATGGCGTGGGCTGTCCGGGCCGCCCAACTCAAACAGCGGGCGATCCTCCAGTTGATGCTCGTTCTGTCCTTTGTGCTCGCCGGGACATTTCTCGGTGTCAAATATGTCGAATACAACCACAAGTGGCAACACGGCCTTCTGTGGGCTTCCCGCTATGCACCGGACGCTCATGTCCTGGCTGAAGCCGGAGTTGAAGTGACCGCCGCCCATGCGGAAGAGGCAGTCTCCGAGAGTGCAGGGGGAATGCCCGCCGGCGAGACCAGCCCGGCACTCGAAGCGCTCCCCGTCGACGAGACCGGCACCCGGACGCCCATGGATGAAGTCGCCGATACGGAGATTTCGAAGATCGGTCCCGCCGCGACCGGGCCGGCCGGTCTTGCGACTTCCGGCGACCTCGCTGCCGCCGAGGCTGAACGAAATGCCGTCAGTGTGGATCCGGCCAATGCAAAGACCTTTTTCAGCGTGTACTTCCTGATGACCGGCCTTCACGGGATCCACGTCATTCTCGGAATGATCGCCATGCTGTGGCTTCTCAAATTGGCGTTTCAGGGGGCCTTCGACGGTGGACACTACACCAAGGTCGACAACATTGCCCTCTACTGGCATGTGGTTGATCTGATTTGGATCTACCTGTTCCTTCTGCTGTACCTGATTGATTGAGGAGTCGATTATGAACCAAGTTGAAACCCATCAGGGTCCTCACGTAGCCTCAGTCAAATTGTTGTTGGTTGTATGGATTGCATTGATGTTCGGAACGTGGTTGACGGTGTCCGTGACCTATTTCGATTTCGGCGCCTTCAATATTCTCATCGGGCTGGGGATCGCTACAGCCAAGGCGGTCCTGGTGGCGCTGTATTACATGCACCTCAGGTGGGACAAACCGTTCAACGCCTTCATCTTCATCTGTTCTTTCGCGTTTCTGGGGCTGTTTATCGGGTTGGCCCTGATGGATACGACCCAGAATCAGCCGGAAATGATCCCGGGCTTTGGAGTGCCGGCGGCGAGTGCGGCTGCGCCGGAGATGCCTTGAGTGGCGGGGAAGCCGGGAGCCGTAAGCCCGAGCCCGTGCCCGTTACCGTTACCGACGTTCCCTGAGTTCCACTCGGACCGCCGTTGTCGGTGACGCTGATCCTGCCAAATTGCCGCTGTCGCCGACGCGGTCCTTGTCTCCGCCCCTGGATTCCAACCCCGGCCTTCGGGAGCGCTTCGAGACCGGCATGGGATCAAACGGCCGCCGATCGCCCCCGCTCGGTGCATTTGCCGGAGGGGCAGCATTGTTCGAGTCTGGGAGGGAACCGCCCCTCCGGAAAATGACCTCGGCGGCCTACGGCGTTGGTCGAGACTCGGCTGCTGAGAATAATTGAAACGCAAAGACGCAAAGAGAGCAAAGGGCACGCAAAGAAAATACTGGATTTAAGTCACTTGGTGGTTCAGGTGTCTCCAGACTCCGACGACGGCGGCCAGGGAGATCATCGCGGCGGCAGTAGCCATGGTCCGGGTTCCCAGTAGCGGCAAGCCGATCACGCCGACGATCAAGGCAGCGAGAGCGGCCCCGGCCTCGTCGGCGGCGAATGCCCTGCCGATGCCGATTTCGTCTTTGGGTCCTTTCGCCAGGAGGGCGGTTCCGGCAAAGGCGGCGCCGGTCACCAGACCTCCGCAAGCCAGGAGGAGCGGAATCACCACGGATGCGTGACTGGAAGGCAGCGGAGAACCGATCAACCAGGAGAGGAACGCTGCCATCGGCAGCAGGAAGAGCAATGATCGGCCGGGTTCAGGCCATCGTCGCGACCAGGCCGACCCTGTGACCATGCCGGCCATGAAGACCGCCGTCAGTGCCCCGATTTCCGAGTAGACCGCCCCCCGGCTTCCCTGCCAGGCGCCCAACAGGAGCAGGTACCAGGTCATCGAGGCGAAACCGATTGCCATGGCCGGTTCCGAACGGGATCTTTTCCGGGGCAGGCCCCAGAAAACAACCACCAATGCGGCGATGACCACGATCGAGGGCGCCGCCCAATCCGGGGTTTTTTGGAGGTTCTCGAGCAAAGGCACCAGGACATGGAGTCCACTGCCCTCGGTCAGAGCCGCCGCCGCCAGGACCGCCGCCGGCAGGGTGACGGTATTGAGCGGGGAGTCCACCGTGCCCATCAGAAGCGTCAGTTCCGCTGAACGTTGAGTGTCCATCAGAGTGGGGATCAAAAGGTCGAGGTGAAGGGTTCCCTGAGTGCCGCGGCGACGCCAGCGGTCAATCAGTACATCCGGCTCATTGACGAGGTCCGAGTCGTCAAGACCAGCGACCAAAAAGACATCCTCCCCGGCGATGGCCAAACTCTGGGGAAAGACGTGTGCCAGGGTGGCCGCCTGGACTGCGAACAGCCGGCCGCTGTGCCCGCCGGTGTAGGTAGAGTTGACTCCGGAGTTGACGATGATCAGGCCTCCGGGAGCAAGCCGGGATCGACAGAGTCTGAAAAATTCGAGGGTTCTGGACCGATTGCCTCTGAGGGTCGCCGGAGGGCCGTCCAGGAGGAGGATCAGGTCGACAGGGTCGAGACCGGACATCCCTCGGGTTGGGTCGTTGATCACAACCGTGACGCGAGGGTCGTTCAACACTGTCATGATTTCGGGGCTGAGGCCGGAATTCAGGAGCCGGATCAGGCCGGGATCCTGTTCGATCACCGTGAGATGCTGGACCGGGTGAGCCAGGAGGCCGGCAACCATGCCGTCGGTCAGGCCGCCGACGACAGCCAGGCGTTTGGGGTCTGGGTGCATCAGCGGCAGCAACTCGGCCCGCGGCAGGATCAGGTACGGGTCCGGAGGGAGAGTCCCGGACAACCGGCCGTCCGAAAAGAGAGCACGGCTCTCGCCCTGTGAGATCTCCAGGCGTTGGTATCGGGTTTCAACTGCCGTTTCCAGGGTTCCGGAATGGAGACCGAGCCGCCACGTCGCGGCGGCGGCCCAATCCCCCGAAAAAATCCCCAGCCCCAGTCCGAGCAGACATACCATGCCTCCGGCCCAGAGGTGACGCCTTCCGAGACCGAAGGCCCCGGCAACTCCCAGAAGGGCGCCGGCTATGACTGGTGTCCCCCAGGGCGCCAGGAGGAAGGTGAAGATGAGCCCTCCGAGTGCCGCCCCCAGACACTCAAGGCCGTACGCTGTGGATGCTTTTCCGCAGAGGGTTCCAAGGCCTGAGAACCCCAGGCCGACCGACATCGAGGGCGGCAGGAGGGCCAAGAGCCATACGAGCAGAATTGGTCCGGGCGGCGCCAATTCGCCGGGGTGTGCGCCGGAGATTGCTGGTGCTGCCCGGAGCATGGCGGCACCCAGGACCGTTGTGAAAGCGATCGCAGGAATACTCAGTTTGGCGATCAGGGAACGGCACCCCGGCAGGGTCGCCCCGACC
>JBDLIO010000173.1:0-5827 GCA_039714865.1 Acidobacteriota bacterium
TTCGTTCACTTTTTCACGCGGACCCGGTGGGAGCGACAGTTCAGGCTGATTCGATGACCCCGATTTCTGGTAGAGTTACATCAGGAGGCGTTCTATGAGATTCAGGCGGGAACGTGGTGATGTGCCAGGTGGATGTCTTGTGGGTCTGGTCGTGCTTGCCTTGGCCACCCTGATCGGCATCAAGGCCACCCCGGTCATGATCCATGTGGGGGAGCTGGATAAAGAAATCGGCAATCTGGCGGATCGCGCGGGCAGGCGGGACTACCAGGACAAACGCATCATCCGTGACATTCTGGAGAAGGCCGACGAGGTCAGTCTTCCGGTGACCAAAAAGAGCATCAAGATCGAACGAGGAAGGACCCACTTCAGAATCTGGGTCACGTATCAGAAGGACATCGATTTCGTGTTCTATACCTACCACTGGAACAAAGAACACTTCCACGATCGGCCGATATTCTAGAAGCTATCAGCTATCAGCTATCAGCTATCAGCTATCAGGTATCAGCTATCAGATTGGGCTTTCATCTCTGAAAGAACCTGGGCAGCCGCTGCCTGAGGATCGTCCGCCGTTGTGATCGGGCGTCCGACCACCAGGATGTTCGATCCCGCTGAAACCGCATCCACCGGCGTGACGATTCGGCGTTGGTCGTTTCCGGCGGCCCATGAGGGGCGGATGCCGGGAGTGACTATCAGAAAATCCGGGCCGCAGACACGGCGAATATTTGGAGCCTCTTGGGCGGACGCCACCACACCGTCGAGCCCGCAGTGACGGGCCAGTTCCGCCCACCTGAGGACCAGCTCTTCAGATTGATTGGTGGAACCGAGTTCGGCCAAGGCGCTTGAATCCAGACTGGTGAGGATGGTCACCGCGATGACCTGGGTCGCTCCCGAGGGGTCGACCTCCCTGACGCCCTCGATGGCCGCTTCCATCATCGCGCGTCCTCCGCCGGCGTGAACGTTGAGCAGGTTGACGCCCAATCGAGCGCAGTTGGCGGCCGCCCGTGCCACCGTCGTCGGAATGTCGTGAAGTTTGAGGTCCAAGAAAATCGACGGTTCGTGTGAACACATCTCACGGACCAGATCCGGGCCATGGGCCGTGAAGGCCTCGAGTCCGATCTTGAGCCAATCGACGTTTGGTCCCAACTGCCGAGCAGTCGTTACGATCCAATTGCGGTCGCTGCCGTCCAGGGCGACGCACAGTTGTGCAGCCATTTTTACCTCCACCGAGACCTTTCGGTTGCAAGTCTACTGTATTCATGGCGGTTCATTTGGGGCGTCAGACCCGAATCCAAGCTGACATCGGGAACGGGAACGGGAACGGTAACGCGAACGGGCTCGGACTCGGGTTAAGGGTCCCAATTTTCCGGTCATTTTGGCTGGGCTGGGTTGGCTGTACCATGGTGAGGTATGAAGGTGAGAGCAGCAATCTGGGCGGCATCGCTGTATGCGGGATCGGTGTCGGGTGTTTTGAGCCTGGTATTGCTGATGCGGCTCAATCCGGACATCGAACCCAGTGCGCGGACGTTTTTTGTCGGTGTTCCCCTGTGGATCAGTTGGGGCGCCTTTTTGGTCGGCGTTCCGTTGGGGTTGGGCGCCTGGGTGGTCGGCCGTTCCATGCATGCCCGGGGTTGGGGTGTGTCCGAAGGTACGGCGGCCCTTCTGGCACTGGTTCTCTGTCTGGCTGCGGTGCTCAGCTGGGTCAACGCTGAAGTCCATCCGGAATTCCTCTCCCAGACCGGGCGCCGCCAACTCCAGCAGGATGCAGTGATGTGGCTGTCGGCGGCCCTGATCACGATTGTCGCCCACAGGTGGTGGCGGCGTATGGGACGGCGTCGGTGGGTTGCAGGGGTCGTGCTTCCGTTGGTGATCCTGGTGCCGATAGGTCGGCTGGTCGGGGAACCGACGTCGTTTTTTCATTCCCTTGAAGTCAAGGCGCAGCCTCTCGGCCGTTCCGGCCGCCCCGTGCTTGTCTGTGGCATCGAGGGTCTGGACGCCACGATGTTGCTGACACACGGAGCCGGGAGGAACCACCCCCATTTCGACCGGTTGGCCGAGCAGGGAGCCTGGGGTCCAATGAGCCCATTTCAGCCGTTTCTCGATCAGGCTCACTGGACGACCATGGCGACGGGAACCTTGCCCCGGACCCACGGTGTAATGTTCCGGAGGGGTTGGCAATATCCCGTTGCATTTGACGGAACCCTCCGACTCCTTCCCTGGACCCCTCAGGGATCGAGGCTCTTCCTGGCATGGGATCGCGGGTTGCAGGTTGAACCTCCGCCATCGACGGTGCCGCCTTTGTGGCAGCGAATGGCCTTTTCCCAGGCACCGACGACCGTGTTGGACTGGCCGGGAATCTGGGACGAAGGCGCCTCGGTTCGGCGGGTTCCTCCGGCCCTGGAACCCTGGGCCACCGGACACTCTCTCGAGGCCTCCCTTGGTGCGATTCTGGTCGGGAACTTTCCTCGGGTGGCGTCGGAAATCCTCAGCACGCTCCACCAGGATGAGGCCCGGGTCGCCCAGGCTCGATTGGCTCTGGAGGCCGGACGAGAAAACGTTTGGTTGAGCCTTCACACCCTGGCTGTGGGCCGGCGCCTCATGGAGCCTCATCGGACGGGGGACACCGGGAGGCGGGAGGCCCTTGCCCTTGTTTTGGAGCTGATAGACGACCAGGTGGGCCGGTTGACGGCGGCGCTGCCGGACAGGGGACTGGCCGCGGTCGTCTCACCCTACGGATTCGCCCCTCCGGACCCTCTCGAACGTATTCGAAGGCTTCTGGGCATTGGCGGCGACTGGCGCGCGTCGGCTGAGGGTTGTCCTGAAGGGGCGTTGTTTTTGATTGGTGAAGGTGTGGCTGCCGGTCGGAGATTGGCGCCGGTCGAGCTGGAGGATATGGCCCCGACGCTGTGTTACCTCCTGGATCTCCCGGTTGCGCAGTACATGGAAGGTCGGGTGATCCTCGAGGCGGTTGAGCCGGAGTGGTTGGCGACGCATCCTCTGCGAGTGGTGGAGTGAGCAGGTCTCAGGGTCCGAGGGTCGAAAGGCCGCGATCAAATAGGTACAAGAGTTGAAGAGTACAAGAGTTCAAGAGTAAGAGACTCCCGAGGTTTTTTGGAAGTCGATCCTTTCAGTGTTAGAGTCAATTTCGATGGATCTTTCAGTCATCGTTCCGGTCTTCAACGAAGAGTCGACCGTCGTGCAGTTGTTGGAGAGCGTTGCGTCGGCCCCCCTGCCCGATGGCATCGGGCGCCTGGAAATCATAAGCGTTGACGATCGTTCGAGTGATGGCACCCTGGTTGTGCTCGAGAGTTGGTCCGTCCCGTCGCGGACGGACGGCATTGACGTTTCATTTCGCCTGGAGCGCCACGATCGAAACCAGGGCAAGGGCGCCGCCCTGAGGACCGGATTTGCCGCCGCTACCGGGGACGTTCTGCTGATCCAGGATGCCGATCTGGAGTACGACCCGGCCGAATACCCCACCCTGCTGCGCCCGATCCTGAAGGGCAAGGCTGACGTCGTGTACGGTTCGCGTTTTCTCGGCGGGCCCCACCGGGTCCTTTTTTTCTGGCATTACCAGGGCAACCGCTTCTTGACCCTTCTTTCCAACATGCTGACCGATCTCAACCTGACCGACATGGAGACCTGTTACAAGGTTTTCAAGGCAGAGGTGCTTGAAGCCTTTGTTCTCGAGAGCGATCGGTTCGGGTTCGAGCCGGAATTCACTGCCAAGGTCGCCCGTTCGGGCTGCAGGATTTACGAGGTTCCGATTTCCTACCACGGCAGGACCTACGACGAAGGCAAGAAGATCGGCTGGAAGGACGGTGTTGCGGCGATTTGGACGATCGTCAAGTACAACACGTGGAAACGCTGAAGAACCCACCGAAAGTCCATAAAAAACCTTTTCTTCCCCGTCCCATTTCGGTAAGGTGTCGCCGCGCGGCCGAAGGCCGCCTTTGATAAATGGAGGAACCATGGCCAAGAGAACGATCGTCACCATGCCCGGAGATGGAATTGGACAACTGGTAACGCCCGAAGCAATTCGGGTGCTCGAAGCGGCTGGCTTCGAGGCAGATTGGGTCGAGGCCGACATCGGCTGGGATTTCTGGATCAAAGAAGGGAACCCTCTACCGCAGAGGACGATCGACTTGATCGCCGAGCACAAGGTTGCCCTTTTTGGTGCGATCACCTCGAAGCCCAAGGACAAGGCCGCCGAGGAACTCAGCCCCGAGCTGCAGGGCAAGGGCCTGGTTTATTTCTCGCCGATCGTCGGTCTGCGTCAACGTTTCAACCTCGATGTCAGCATTCGGCCCTGCCCGACCTTTGAAGGCAACCCGCTCAATTTCATCCGCCGCAGTGCCGACGGAGGCTTTGAAGAGCCCCATGTCGATTCCGTCATCTTCCGGCAGAATACCGAAGGGCTGTACGGCGGCATCGAGTGGACCGAGCCTCCGCCGCATGTCTATGATGCCTTGAGTACGCACCCCAAATTTGCGAAATTTGAAGACGTGCCGGTTGAAGATCTTGCCATCTCGACACGAGTTTTCACCCGCGAAGCCTGCCGGCGGATCTGCGCGGGCGCCTTCGAGTACGCCAAGAAGCACGGCTATTCGAACGTCACCGTCTGTGAGAAACCCAATGTCCTGCGGGAGACATCGGGCATGATGATCGCTGAGGCCCGGAAAATTGCCACGGACTATCCGGAGATTGAACTCTGGGAGACCAACATCGACGCCCAGATGATGTGGTTGACCAAAAACCCCGAGGACTACGGTGTCGTCGTTGCAGGCAACATGTTCGGCGACATCATCTCGGCCGGTTTTGCCGGGCTCGTTGGTGGTTTGGGTTTTGCTGCCTCCGCCAACATCGGCGACGAAGTCGGTGTCTTCGAGCCGACCCACGGTTCGGCGCCGAAATACGTGGAGCTTGATCCGCCGATCGTCAACCCGATCGCGATGATCATGTCGGCCGTCATGATGCTCGATTGGCTCGGCGAGACCGAGAAGGCCGAACGCATCCGCAAGGCAGTGGCGACGGTCGTGGCCGAGGGCAAGGTCCGGACCTACGACATGCTCAAGGTCCGAGGCGGCGCCAACTCGATCGCCCAGGGAGCGGCCACGATGACCGAGATGACCGACGCCATCATCGAAGCTCTCGAATGAGGCGAACCTCGGCGGACTGAATCTTTTCGTCTGCCGCCAACTCGACACCGTCGAACCGGAGGTGATCGATGACCGAGAAGAAAATCGTCGCTGCGGCGGCTGGACCATCGGGAGATCGGCCCAGGTCTGATCTCAAGGTGGCATATCAACCGGGTTCGGACCCGTTGGTTCTCGACCTGAAGTCCAAGGTTGCCTACCTCTTCGGCGAGGCCATCGAGGCCGCTGTCAAGCGGGTTGTAAAGGCCTTCGGCGTCGACACGGGTTTCCTGTCGATCGAAGACGGCGGCGCCGTTGAATGGGTCATCCTCGCACGGGTCGAGGCCTGTCTCAGCCGGGCCGGGTTCGAGGGGCCCGCAGTATTGCCGGAGGCCTCGCCCCACGCCGAGGCGAAAACCTCCCGGGACCGACTGCGGCGCAGCCGCCTCTATGTGCCCGGCAACCAGCCCAAGCTGATGCTGTCGGCGGGGCTGTACGGCGCCGACGGCATCATCCTCGATCTCGAGGACTCGGTGCCGCCGGCCGAAAAAGACGCCGCGCGGATCCTGGTGCGCAATGCCCTGGTCGCCATGGATTGGGGCTCGTCCGAGCGCATGGTGCGGGTCAATCAGGGTGATCTCGGCGCCGACGATATTGAAGAGATCGGGTGCCACAACCCACACGTGGTCGTGCTG
>JBDLIO010000174.1:0-5818 GCA_039714865.1 Acidobacteriota bacterium
CCGGCCTGGTCGGGCTTGGCAGTGACTTCGAAACGGCGGAAATTCTGTCTCCACTGAGGTCCTCTTTGGATGCCGTCTTGCGCAAAGAATGCATTCTCGGCCTCACGGGGCGTTGCTTCCTGGGCCATGGTCAAGACGACGAAGGCATCCTTGTTTGCACTGACGCCGGCGACCAGTTGGCGCTGGTTGATCAGCTGCCAGTCCTTTGGGAAACTCATGCGGAAGGCCATGCCGGGGTGGTAGAAGGTCTGGCCGACGAAATAGCCCTGACGCGGGTCCTTGCCGAAGGTCATACCATCGAGGCGGTGGAGGTACTCGTTCCTTTTGACCGTGCCCTCCTGCTGTTCGGGCGGGAGCTTGCCGATCTTCTCCTCAAGATTGGCCACCCGGCGGTCGGGGCTGGGATGGGTTGCCTGCCATTCGGGGAGCCTGGCTTGTCCCTGGGCCTGGCCGTATCGTTCCAGCATTTCGAAGACCTTCGGGGCCTCGTGGGGATCGTAGCCGGCGCGGAGCAGGTATCGCATTCCGAGACCGTCCGACTGTCGTTCGTCGTCACGGGAGAATTTCAAAAAGAGCACACCGAGGCCCAATTCTGCCAGTTGCGAATACTGCCGGAACTCCTCCGATGCCACCATCGCAACCCCGACGCCCAACTGCGCCAATTGTGCCCGGCTCATCTGTTCGACGCTGTGCCGGGCCGTGACGTGGCCGATCTCGTGGCCCATGACCGTCGCCAGTTGGGCTTCGGAGTTGAAGTGGGCCAGGATGCCACGGGTCATGTAGATGAAGCCGCCAGGCACGGCAAAGGCGTTGACGGTGTCGTCATCGACGACCTTGAACTCCCAGGGGAGTTGGGGACGCTCGGATGTGGCGGCCAGTGTGTGCCCGATTTCCTGAATATAGCTCTGCCATTCTTCGTCCGGGTAGAGTCCGAATTCGGCCGTCACTCCCTTGTCGTACTGCAGACCCATGGCGACTTCCTGCTGCTCACCGATCAGTGCAAGCTGCCGTCGCCCTGTGGCCGGATTGAGTGTGCATGCTGCGGCGACGATCAGGCCGCCCAGGATGAGGGCTGTCTTCCGGTTTGAGGCCAACGATTTCAGGGATAGGCGATTCATGGGAACCTCCGTTGAGGGTCAGGAACTTTCCTGGTTGATCGTATAGAGCGTCTGAGTTGGGAAGGCGAACTCCAAACCCGCAACGTTGAATCGTCGCAGGACTTCCATGTTGACCTCGGTCTGGGTCTCCATGATGTCGGCATCTTTTTTGATGTAGTAGATGAACAGGACATTCATGGCGAAGTCGCCGAAAGCGTTGAACGATACGACGATCTTCTCTTCGAGGTGATCGTTGGCTGCAGCGATCTCACGCAGGGTGGTCATCGCCTGTTCCATCGACTCCGGGGTCGTGTCGTAGGTCAGACCCAGGTTGAGGCTGACCTTGCGGGAGGGTTCTTCGCTGACATTTTCGACCGAGGAGTCGGAGAAGACGGAGTTTGGGATCGTGACCAGTGTTCCCGCCAGGGTTCTCATCCGGGTGCTGCGAATGCCGATCTCTGCGATCGTCCCGTCGAACCCCGAAACCCTGACGCGGTCATTGAGTTTGAAGGGCTGGTCGACGAAGATCATGACGCCGCCGAAGATGTTGGAGACGGTGTCCTTGGCCGCCATGGCCAGTGCCAAACCGCCGATGCCCAACCCGGCCAGGACTGCGCCGACCTCGTAGCCGGCATTGTTGAGGGCGACGATAATGCCGATGGACCAGACGGTGATGGTGGTGCCTTTTCGGATAATAGGCAGGACCTGGTCGTCGAGATCGTTCTCCGACGCTTCCGCGAGTGGGGCGAGATAAAAGGTGAAGATGGAGTTCAGCAGCCGGGCCACCAGCCAGGTGATGGCGAGTACGATCACGAATTGCAGTCCGTTCCCAATCCACTGTTCGGCCTTCTCGCTCAGGGTCAGCGTTTGCAGGCCATACCATATGCCGGCGGCGGTAAAGCCGAAGACGATGGGTTCCTCGATCAAGTCGAGGATCAGGTCGTCGATTCTGGTCTTCGTTTTGGCGGTCAGCTTTGATACAAGGTTCTTCGAAACCCAATAGAGGATCTTGCCGGCCACCAGGGCAGCGACGACGATCAGCAGGGCCGTGCCCCAGTCGGTTATCGTATTGTTGTAGTAGGTCTTGGTCAGGATTTGGTCGAACATCGGTTACCCCCATGCCGTGTATTGATGACATCATACTTGAAACCTCGTGAGAGAATTGCTTGCGGAGGGACAATGAACCAGAAAACGACGGTGACCGGGTCGTGCCTGTGCGGTCGGGTGGCGTTTGAGGTCGAAGGGCCTGTCAAGTGGTGCGGCCATTGCCACTGCGATCTGTGCCGCAGAGCTCACGGTGCAGCCTTCGTCACGTGGTTCGGTGTGGCGAGGGAGCACTTTTTCCTCAAGGGAGGCAAGGAGGACCTGCGGTGGTATCACAGCAGCGAAGAGGCCGAGCGAGGCTTCTGCGTGGAGTGCGGGAGCACGATGTTTTTCTCGTCGACCCGATGGGCCGATGAGATGCACATCGCCCTGCCGTTCGTGCATGGGGACATCTCGAAAGCGCCGTCGGTGCACGTCTATTGGGACCGGCAGGTTTCGTGGGTTTCGGTTCACGACGACCTCAAAAAACTGGGAGGTCCGACTGGGGTGGAAGCGTTGGAGCACGGTTAGCGACCTATTCTCAGGCACCTTCAAAAAAGAGGCAGAAACCAGGCCGACGTCAAATATAGTTTCGCATCCGGAAGATTAATCGGCGATCGAGTTCAGCTGTGTTTTCCCGAGCCCGAGCCCTCGCGTGCCCGTTCCCGACTTCCCTTGGTTTCGGCACCGCCGAGTTGGTTCAAAACCTCACCAGATCACCTGATACGCGATGCTTGCGATGTCGAAATCGGCGCCGATCGAGGTGAAAGCGCCGGTGTGTGAAGCGATCTTGACGCTCTTCCCGCGTCCCGCAGGAAGGGAGAGGGTCAGGCCTACTCGGGAGTTCTTCTGGAGGTCATCCATGTCAACGCCGTTGATGGACGATTTGCCCCCGGTGAAGTAGTTGGCGTTCAGTGCCAGCCAAAGACGGGGCGTGAAGTTGTAGATGAGATGGCCTTGAAAACTGCCGATTGCATCTTGCCGCCGGGTCACACCGCCCGGGGCGTCGGTATTGGTCGTGAACAGCCAGACTCCGACGGCCCCCTCGAAGATCCACTTTCCCTGAATGCTCGAATAACCGATTTCAGGTTTGAAGGCCCATCGGTTGGTCCCGAAATTGACCAGGTGATCCGAAGTGTACTGACCGCCTGGCGGCGCCATCGTCAGGCTGATTCCGAGGTTGCGCCCCTGTGTGTATTCAGCAAACTCCTTGGGTCCCAGCGCCGGTCCGCCAAGCAGGTTGACGGCCAGACGGGCTCGGGGTGTCGCCCAGCCTCTACGGTCATCCTCGGTTGGAGACCCGGCGAC
This sequence comes from Acidobacteriota bacterium, assembly GCA_039714865.1. Taxonomy (GTDB): domain Bacteria; phylum Acidobacteriota; class Thermoanaerobaculia; order Thermoanaerobaculales; family Sulfomarinibacteraceae; genus DAOWGJ01. The sequence continues at coordinate 3,489 of JBDLIO010000174.1, forward strand.
TGTTGCCGATCCACTCATGGAGACGTAGGGCATCGACAGCATGAGGTTGGCTGAACGCCCGAACAGTCCAAAGGATCGTACGTAGCCCAGGACCACCATATGGGCCTCGGTGTCCAGGTCCTGAATGGGGATTGACGGTTCTGTGATGACATTTCCGGAAGAAAAGACATAGGCAAAAGCCGCGGCGTTGAGTCCCATTGGCATGGTTCTGTAGGCGCGAGGTTCGAGTTCCTGGGCCGATCCGGGAGATGTGGCCACGGCCGTCAAGACCACCGTGACGACAAGGCGGAAAGCGTCAAAAATCTTCATTCGACGTGGTTTTTAACTCTGATCAGTGGCTGGAACTTCGATCGGGGTCTCCGGATCCCAACCGCCCCCCAGGGCGCGGTAGAGACGGATCAGGTTTGAAACAGCATCACCTTCGGAGGCGGCCAGTTCGTCCTGCCGTGTCAGGAGACTTCGTTGGGTGTCCAATACATTCTGAAAGTTGGTCAGCCCGGATCGATATTGGGTCAGGACCAGTTCCAGCGAGTGCTCGGTGGCTTCGACCGAATCCCTGAGATGACTGCGCCGCTTGACTTCGTTGGCATAGGCCACCATCGAATTCTCGGACTCTTCGAGTGCCGAAAGCACGGTCTGTTCGTAGGCAGCCAGCATCTGCTCGGTGCGAGCTTCTTCTGCTCGGATCTGGTTGCGGATACGCCCGCCGGAGAAGATGTTCCAACGAATGGGAAGGCCGACATTCCATGTCAGGCTGCCGCTGTCGAAGAAGTCACCGCCACTGGTGGATTGCAGACCGAGAAAGCCCCCCAGGCTGAAGCTGGGGTAGAGGTCCGCCGTGGCGACGCCGATGCGTGCCGTCTGGGCCGCGAGGCCTCGTTCGGCCAGTCGGACGTCCGGACGTTGTCGCAGCAGTTCTGCCGGAAGGCTGACAATTACGGCGGGAGGCTCATGAGGGATCGGCGCCGGCGTGGCAAGCTCGTCGTGCAGAGCCCCGGGTGATTCTCCCAGCAGCACCGCCAGGCGGTTCAACGATTGGCTGAGCCTCGTCTCGAGTACCGGAATGAGTGATCGAGTGTTGGCGACATTGGACTCGGCTTGTGCGACGTCGAGAGCGGAGACGAGGCCTACCGCAAATCGATCCCCGGTCAGCTGCAACGTCTCCTCCTGACCCTGGACGTTGGCCTTTGCCAACCCGATGCGTTCCTGCGAACTGCGTACGCTGACATAGGCCAGGGCCACCTCGGCATAGAGGGAGACCATGACGTCACGATAGGCTTCCACCGATCCTTGAGTCGTTGCGTCGGCTGCCTCGGCTTGTCGGCGGATCCGTCCGAAGAGGTCGATTTCCCACGAGGCGCCGACGCCGTAGTCGTGGAGGCTCTGGGCCTCGAAGCCTCCAGGCGGCGCAAGGTCAGCCCCGAGGCCGTTGTCGCTGGCCTCAGACCTTGAGGATTGACCTGTTGCATTGACCTGTGGTGACCCGGGGCTGCCGGCGATTCCGCGCAGGGCCCGAGCCTCCTCGACCCGCCACAGAGCCTCTCTGAGGCTGAGGTTGCCTTCGGTCGAGCGATGGATCAGGTCAGACAGGATGGGGTCGTCAAATTCATTCCACCAGGTCTGGAGGGTGGCGGTACCGTCACCGATTCCGGTGGTCGCCGCGGTGTGCCAGGCATCGGGTGTCTCAATCTCCGGTTCGACGTAGTCCGGGCCGACCGTGATACATCCGGTGGTGGTGGCGATCGCGAGGGCCGCGACGATCGCAACGACGGGTGTGAGTGTTTCGTTCCTTCTGCTCATGATTGACGATGATAGCTGATCGGGGACCAGAAACTGGAAACTGGAAACTGGAAACTGGAAACTGAAAAAACACGGTGGAGCCCAGGTTTCCGATATACAGAGCGGGGACCAAGAGGTAACCGCCCAGGCGGGCGGGTTCTGTTTCAGATTATCATTCAGGTCACAGGCAACGAAGGCCTGGGACCTGGGCTGGAGCCTTATTGTGCCGGTTCAAGGACACGACTGATGAGGGCCGGTTAGTCGGCCGAACCGGGGTCAAGTTTCGAATTTTGAGTTTCTAGAGCCTCTTGCAAAAATCAATCGCCACGATGCGGGGCAGGAGGCCCGCGCTCCCGGTCTTCGTTCTCGACCTTTGGGAGAAAACGAAGGGCGTCGTGGCGTAGCCAACGGCGAAGCCGGACAGGCGCCTCAACCGCACAGTAGGTAGAGAACTTCGACCCGACAAGCCACATGCAATCCCAGTACAATCTCATTTTTTCTTTCTTCTTTGTGCCTTTTCGTGCCTCTTTGTGGCTATTTCATGATTTTTG
>JBDLIO010000175.1:0-5813 GCA_039714865.1 Acidobacteriota bacterium
CGAGTTGCGACCGCTTCGCCAAGAAGATCCAGGTCGATCGACTGGAAGAGGCCGTCAACACCGGCGCGGACGTGATGGTGACAGCCTGCCCGAAGTGCTAGGTGCATTTTCGATGTGCGCTGAAAGATGCAACCCGAGGCCAAGGGCTCGAGATCGAAATGCGTGACATCGCCGAAGTCCTTGCTTCGGCGTTGGTGGAAAGAAAACCGTGAGAGAGGGAGGCCCGCCATGGTAGCTGAGATGATCAGGGACGAGATCCGGGTCGGTGTCTTTGTATGCGACTGCGGACTGAACATCGCCGGTGCGGTCGATTGTCAGGCGGTGACGGACTACGCCACCGGCCTGCCGGACGTCGTGTGCGCGGTGCGCAACAAATACACCTGCGCCGATCCCGGGCAGAACGAGATCAGGGATGCGATCAAGAACCATCGCCTCAATCGGGTGGTGGTCGCCTCCTGCTCGCCGCGGCAACATGAGCCGACCTTCCGGCAGTGCGTGCTCTCGGCCGGTCTCAACCCCTATCTGATGGAGATGGCCAATCTGCGAGAGCACTGCTCGTGGGTGCATCCCGGGGACTGGGACGCGGCCACCGACAAGGCCAAGGATCTGGTCGCCTCGGCGGTCGGCCGTGCGCGACTTCTATCGCCGCAGGAGGAAATGTGCGTGCCGGTGACGGAGCGTGCGTTGGTCATCGGGGGCGGTGTGGCCGGAATCGAGGCAGCGCTCGAGTTGGCGGATCAGGGCCACGAAGTCGTGCTGGTCGAAAAGGAACCGTCCATCGGCGGGATCATGGCGCAGCTCGACAAGACCTACCCCACGATGGACTGCTCGATTTGAATTCTCGGCCCCAAGGCCATCGATGCCGGTCGGCATCCACGAATCGAGCTCCTGACCTTCTCCGAAGTGGAGGGGGTCACAGGTTATATCGGCAACTTCTCTGTCACGATCCGCAAGAAGGCGCGCTACGTCGATCCCGAGCTGTGCAACGCGTGTGAGGAGTGTGTCAAGGTCTGTCCGGTCTCCAAGCCGGACGAATTTCAGATGGGACTTTCTTCGCGTAAGGCGATCCACATCCCGTTCCCCCAGGCGGTGCCGTGTTCCTACATCCTCAACATGGACGACTGCCTGGGTAACAACCCGATTGCCTGCGGCAAGTGCGCTGACGTCTGCGAGAAGGAGGCCATCAACTTCGACGACGCGGACGAGATCGTGACCCGTGAGATCGGCGCCATCATCGTGGCCATCGGACTCGACGTCTACGACCCGACCGAGATGGACGAATACGGCTATACACGCTTCGAAAACGTCATCACCTCGATGGAATTCGAGCGCCTGATCTGTGCCGGTGGCCCCACGGACGGCCACTTCGTGCGGCCGTCCGATCACCAACGGCCGAAGAGAATCGGCTTCATTCAGTGTGTCGGTTCGCGCAGCCCGAAGGTCGGCAACCCCTACTGCTCGCATATCTGCTGCATGAATACGATCAAGGACACACTCTTGCTCGCAGACCACTACCCCGATACCGAAAACGTTGTTTTCTACCAGGACATCCGAGCTTTCGGCAAGAGTTTCGAAGATATGTTCCAGCGCTCCAAGGAGGCCGGCTCCCGCTATGTTCGGGGCCTGCCGGGGGACATCGAGGAGGATTCCGAGAGCAAGAATCTGGTGGTGACGGTCGAGAATACGACGTCGGGCAAGCTCGAGCGGCACGAACTCGACATGGTGGTCCTGTCGGTCGGAGTCGTGCCGCCGAAGGACCTCGCCAAGATCTCGAGTCTCTTGACCCTCTCCAAGACCTCGGACGGATTCTTCATGGAGGCCCATCCCAAGCTCAAGCCGGTGGATGCGCCGACGCGGGGCGTTCACTTCGCCGGTTTCTGCGAATCACCAAAAGACATCAAGGATTCGGTCTGCCAGGCCGGCGCCGCGGCGTCCCGCGCGGGCGCCCTGCTCAATGCCGGTGAGATCACGATCGAGGCCATCACCAGCGTCATCGATGAAGAGGCCTGCAAGAAATGCGGTCTGTGTGCCTCGGTCTGTCCCTACGGCGCCATCACCTGGAAGAAGGGCGAGGTGGCGGCGGTCATTGAGGCGGCCTGCGCCGGCTGCGGCTCGTGTGGCGCGACGTGCACCTTCGGCGCGATCACCATGCGACACTTCACCGACGACCAGTACATCGCCCAGGTGCATGCCGTGCTTGCCGACAAACCGGAAGAGAAGGTCTTCGGTTTCGCGTGCAACTGGTGCTCGTACGCCGGTGGTGACATGGCGGGCATCTCGCGAATCAAATATCCGGCATCCAACCGCATGGTGCGCACAATGTGCTCGGCACGGGTCTCAGAGGACATGGTGCTCGAAGCCTTCCGCTGCGGGGCGCCGGTGGTGCTGGTCTCCGGGTGCCACTACGCCGACTGCCACTACATCGACGCCAATCGGCAGACCGTGAAACGGGTCAACCGTTTGTGGGACAAGCTCGAGAAGGCAGGGGTGCGTCCGGAGCGTCTGCAACTGGAGTGGATCTCGGCCGCTGAAGGACAGAAGTACGCCAAGGTCATGCAGCAGATGGAAGACCTCCGCTCAAAGGTGACCCTGGAGGAGATCGATCACGCCAGGGAGGCACTCAAACCCAAGGCAAAAAAGAGGCGGGAGGCCACTGCCGAGAAGGCCGCAGGGGCGCCGGCGTGAGGAGGTGGTGATGACTTCGACGATGGAGACTTTTCGCTGCATGATGTGCGGCCACGAGTACCAGGAGAAGGTCGAAAAGGGCGAAGATATTGAGCGCTCCTGCCCCAAATGCCGCTCCAACAGCATCAGGCACCTCAAGAAGCGGAAAGGAGATACCAAATGAAACGGAGGCTCTCAGCGGGGCCAGGACGTGGTCCGGAGAGTCCGATTCGTTTGAAATCGGGAGGGGATAAACCCCTCCCCTACAACGGTGACCGTAGGGGCGGGGTTTATCCCCGCCCGGGAACTTACAGGAGGCACCATGGTTGAGGCCGCCAACAGCAACGAGATTGTCCGGGTCGACTTCGACTTTCGACGCGAGCTGGCCGAGAAGATCGAGGGCAACCTGGCGGCCTTTTGCTACCAGTGCGGCGCCTGCGTCGGCGACTGCCCGGCCCGCCGCTACGCCGACGAGTTCAACCCGCGTGAGATCATGCTCAAGGTCCTCTACGGCTTGGCGGATGAGCTCATCAAAGAGGACTCGGTCCTGTGGTTATGCACCAATTGCTACAACTGCACCGAACGTTGCCCGCAGGACGTCAAGCCGGTCGAGGTCATTATTTCGATGAAGAACATGCTCGCGGACCGCGGGATCTACCCCGCCGGGGTCGAACGCATCATTCAGACGGTCGAGAAATCCGGCCGAACCGTGCCCGAGAACCCGGCGATCGACAAGCAGCGGGCGCGTTTCGGCTTGGCGCCGCTGTCGAAAGTGCCGATGGATGAAGTGCGAGCGTTGCTCGGCGAGCGAGAGGGGGAGACCGACCGATGAAACCGTTTGCCTTCTTCCCCGGTTGTTTGATCCCGGCGCGCCATCCGGCGATGGAGTTTGCAATTCGCCACACCTTGCCGCGGCTCGGAATCGAGGTCGTCGACCTCGAAGGCGCTTCGTGCTGCCCGGACCCGATCTACTTCAAGTCGCGCGACAAGCTCGACTGGTTGGCTCTTGCGGCACGAAACCTGTGTCTCGCCGAAGAAAAGGGTCTCGACATTTTCACCAACTGCTCGGGCTGCACGGCGACCCTGTCGGAGGCCTTCCACCTGCTCAAGGAGGATGCCCAGCTGCGCGACCGGGTCAACGAGCGTCTCGCGCGAATAGGCCGTGAATACAAAGGAACGACCCGGGTCCGCCACATCGCGACTCTGCTGCGCGACGAGGTGGGATATGACGATGTGCGAAAGTCGGTGACGCGACCCCTGACCGATATCAAAGTTGCGATTCACTATGGCTGCCACCTGCTCAAGCCGAGCAAGATCATGCAGGTGGACAACCCGGACAACCCCGAGGTCATGGGAAAGGCGGTCGGCGCCCTCGGCGCGACACCGGTTCGCCATCGCAATTGGTATCTTTGCTGCGGCAAGGCCTGCCAAAGAGAAGATGTGCCGATGGAGATGATGCACGACCTGCTGTCGACCGTGAACGACGTGCAGGCCGACCTGCTCGGCATGATATGCCCAACCTGTTTCGGTCAGTTCGACCATGGACAGATGAAGGTCTCCAAGCGCTACAACGAGGATTTCAAGACGCCGCCAATCTATTATTTCCAGTTGCTCGCTTTTGCCCAGGGTGTGCCCTACGACGATCTGGGGTTCGAGAGGCAGCGCTTCAAGCCGGAGGTCTTGCGACGGCTGGAGTGAGTTTTTCGCCGCCGGCGGTTGACGATCGGCCTCGCCGAACCTAGGTTTGAGACAGAGACCAAGCGAAGAGAACGGATCTCCACCGGGTGTCGTACCGAACACGGTGGAGGTGTCGGTTTCGGTAGGGAGGACTTATGGAAAAGAGTGTCACCCTCAAGGACGGTCATCCCATCATAATCCGTGGACTGCGCGAGGATGACGCCGATGCGGTGTTTGCCTTCTTCGCTCGATTGCCGGAGGAGGATCGGAAATACCTGCGAGTGGATGTCACGAAGTATGAGTCGCTGACGCACCGTTATGGTGATGTCAAGAACAACCGAGCCTGCCGCCTGGTTGCGATGGACGAGGACGAAATCGTCGCCGACGGCGCCCTCGAACTCAAGGGACACGGGTGGGGTGAGAATGTGGGTGAAATCCGTCTCATCGTGGCCCGGCCGTTCCAGCGCCTGGGGCTGGGATCGCTGGTGGCAAGAGAGCTCTATTTTCTCGCGGCCGAGCACAAGGTCGAACGGATCGTGGCGCGTTTAATGAAACCGCAAATCGGCGCCCACCGCATCATGAACCGGCTGGGGTTTCAGGAAGAGTTCTGCATCCCGAACCAGATCAAGGACCAGGGCGGCGCCTGGCAGGATCTGATCATCATGCGCTGCAACCTCGAAGACATGTGGCGCGAGATGGAGGGCGTCTTCGACGATTCAGACTGGCGGCGGCATCGGTGAGGGGTGCGGTCAGCTCTCAGCTCTCAGCTTTCAGCTCTCAGCAGAGGCGCAGGCCAGAATCGTCGTTGGACGGCCCTGACGGCCGCTTAGCGGCATCAGCTCGGTCGCGATGAAAACAAGGTCTATCGCTCCTCGCTTCTTTGCTCATCCCAACCACAGGCCCAAGTTCGGGGCATGCGCCTCGCTGCGCGATGCGCGGACGCTCATGAACACAACTTGAGATTTCCAACCTGACCCAGCGGCCGATGGCGAGGCGGACGGCTTCTGCTGCGAACCGAGATAGATCCCAGTACCCTGGTTGCAGCCGTGAGAGGAGAGATCGGTGAGCTGGATCCCATGCTGCCCGTGGCAGATGTCCGGACCTTGACCCAACACCTGAGTCGATCGGTTGCCCCTCAACGCTTTAATACCTTGCTGCTTGCGCTTTTTGCAGCAGCGGGGGCACAAGATACCGGCGGCGTTGTTGACGCTGCCGGGGTTGAAGAAACCGGATAGCCTACCCCGCTTTTTGACCGACGAACAGGTAGGAAAGCTGCGGGACGACCTGGTGGAGCGAGTGAAAACCGCCGATACGCCCGCTCGCTTGCGCGACCGCCGGTTGGACTTGGCCGCATTTTACTTGCTCTGGCAAGGAGGTTTGCGGGTCTGTGAGTTGGAGGATTTGACGCTGGCTGACCTGAATTTACCAGAACAGCGAGTGACCATTCGCCAGAGCAAATGGTTGAAAGACCG
>JBDLIO010000176.1:0-5792 GCA_039714865.1 Acidobacteriota bacterium
GTCCGGTCGCCCATCCAAAATCCCATATGGTTCTCTCCCACCGAGATACGTACCTTTTCATCAGAGAAACGACTGAACTCCGTCAAGAGTTTTCGGGGAAAAAGTTGTTGCTCGAAAGGCGGTGTGTCCGTCGGCGCCGCGGCCCTGACAACAGCAAGTCGATGTCCGTCAGTAGCCGCTATTTCAATCTCACCGGGAAGGAGTTTGACCAACGCACCGTTGAGCTGAAATTTTGGGTCATCTTTGGTAATGGCAAAATCCACACGCTTCAACATCAATTGAAAAAGATCGAGGGAAAGTTGGTAATCACTGGAATCAGGAACCTCGGGGACCGTCGGATACTCCGCTGGATCGGTGACGGACAAACGAGAATGAAATCGCCCGCTGGTTATTTCAACGGCATCTCCATCCAATCTGAGAACAAAGTCGTCCGCCGGCAGGTTTCTCACCAGATTCTGAAAAACCCGACTCTCCAGAGTGACCCGCCCGCCGGTATGAACAGCAGCGGCGCACTCAGTCAATATTGTCAGGTCAAGATCAGTGGCTACCAAACGAAGACTGTCTTCTACCGTCTCCGCGAGAATATTCGCGAGAACCGGAATAGTCGTTCGGTGTTCGACGACTCCTTGGAGAATTGAAAGCTCCTGGAGTACGAGGTTGCGCTGCAGTTTCACTTCCATCGACGACTCCTCCGACGAAGGATAATTCCTTGATCTGTGTAAAAGCTAACATAAGTAATCATCATCGTCGAGGCGGTGAAAAAGTAGTATATCTCATGGAATTGCTCTATGGAAAAGAGATAAGGCCAAAAAAAGCTGTGTATATTTCTGTGATTTTCTTGTGGAAGACAGTGTATGTTTTTGTTGATACACAGGAATTCACAGGTCATTGACAAGAAATTCACAGGGCGCTGTGGAAGCTGGAATCGGAATTAACCCTCTAGGAAACGTGAAAGTGGTCCGTGAAGGAGGTCAGCGTCGCATCAAAATCCGGGTTGGAACGCCTCATTTTTCCAATGGTCTCAACGGCATACATTGCCGTGGAATGATGTTTGGAAAACAGGCGCCCAATCTCGGGGTAACTGAGGTCTAAGAGGTCTCGAATCAAATACATTGAGACCTGACGAGGGAGGGCGATTGATCGGCGGTTGTTGCGCCCTTTGATATCCGACACCCGGATGCCATAGTGTTGGGCCACGAAGCGAATAATGTGATTGGGCGTCGTTTCTTGTTCTTCAGGAAGAATGTCAAACAAGGCCTGGCGGACAACATCAGTTGTAAGGGGCGCATTTCTCAGTTGAGAAAAGGCAATCGTGCGATTGAGACAGCCTTCCAACTCACGGACGTTGTTTTGAACCTGCCGGGCGATAAATAGGACGACGTCTTCAGGAATGTCCCACCCCTGGGCCCGGCCTTTCTCCTTCAAGATGGCACAACGGGTTTCGAGGTCCGGCGGTTGGATATCGGTGAGCAGACCCTGCATGAATCGGGAACGAAGGCGTTCTTCGAGGCCCTTGATGTCGGCGGGCCGGCAGTCGGAGGTGAATACAACCTGTCGTCCAGAACTCTGCAGTGTGTTGAAGGTGTGGAAGAACTCTTGCTGAGTTGCCTCCTTGCCGCCGATGAACTGGATATCATCGAGAAGAAGGATGTCAACGTCCCTTAAGGTCTGCCGAAAAAGATCGAGGTCCTTTGTCTGAAGACAATAGATGAACTCATTGACGAACTGTTCGGTGGTCAAGTAAACGGCGCGAATGTCACGGTTCTTTTCGACGGCCTTGTGGGCAATGGCGTGGAGCAGATGTGTTTTTCCAAGACCGGAACCGCCGTAAACGAACAAGGGGTTGTAGGTCTCTCCGGGACGCTCGGCAACAGCGGCAGCTGCGGCACAGGCGAATTGGTTCGACGGGCCTATGACAAAGCGGTCGAATGTGAATTGAGGGGTCAAGGGAAGGGTTGGTATCTTGCGGGTTGAATTTTTTTGATTCGGAACGGGGGTTGGATGAATCGAACCCAGACGAATCTGGAACTGTCGCCCAAAATGGCTCCGGGCAACGGCTTCAAGGTCGTTGATCAGGTGATCTCGAATCCAGTCGAGAACGATTGGATTTACGGAAGTCAAAACAAGGAGGTCTTTGGTTTCCTCCTGAACCCGAAGGGGGGAAACCCAGGTTTCGTAATCTTCGTCCCCGAGCATTTGAAGAAGGTGCGGTTGAAGTTCAGTCCATTTTTTCATAGCTGGCTCGGAGCTTATCATCATCGGGGTCGAGAGGTGTACGAAAAACCCTACAAACGAGAGCACGGTTCTCCCGGCAACGCTTCGACTTGACACCCGAGGGGACCTGGGTTAAGGTTTGCCGCCCTATGTATATGGAGCGTGATGTATTATGAAGAGGACATTTCAGCCGAACAACAGGCGCCGAAAGAAAAAACACGGGTTCCGGCTTCGTATGCGGACGCGCAACGGGCGCAAGATTCTCAGTTCGCGACGGAGAAAAGGACGCAAGACCATCTCGGCCTGAGAGGCCGGGGCTTGCCCCGAACACGACGCCTTCGCAAGAGGGCGGATTATCAGAGGATATATCGGAACGGCATTCGAGTTGTAGGCCGGTTCGTCGTTGTATTTGCTGACGTCGGCCCATTGGCGAAGAACCGACTTGGCATCACAGCCTCACGGAAGATCGGCCCCGCGGTCATAAGAAATCGATGTAAGCGGCGAATTCGAGAGCTGTTCCGGTTGAACAGAGGTCGGTTGCCTGACGGCAACATCGATGTGGTTGTGAATGCTCGACGGGGTTGTGCTGAGGTACCCTGGCAGGAGGTCTGGCGCGATTACGGTCGGTGCCTGGCCCGGCTCAAGCAGATCCTCGAAGAGAAAACCCAGGGCGAAACGACCGGAACCAAGGGGTGACCGATGTCGATGGAAAAGCGAATCCTGATTGCCTTTGTGCTGTCAGCCATCATCTTTGCCATATGGTCCGTGATTTTTCCTCCACCGAAGCCGACACGCCCCAGGGCTGTTGAGACGACAACCGCGCCGACGGCGAGTCTTCCCGAACACAAGGCGACGACAGAGGCAGAAGAGGCCGTGGTCGACACCGCCCCGGAAAGCCTCCTTGGAGCTACGGGCGGTGGAGAGGCGCGGATGATCGAGGTGTCCAACGAGGTGATGGACCTTGCCTTCAATACGAAGGGCGCCGCAATTGAACGGTTGATCCTCAAAGAATTCGACAATGTTGATGGAGAGCCTCTGGACCTGATTCAATCAGTAGTCCATCCCCAAAGAACGCTCCCTCTTCAGATGGTCGTCGACGGGTTCCCGGACACCAGGGTCTATGAGGCCACGCAGTCTGCCGGCCTCCTGACGTTTACCTGGGCGGACGGTGCGGGACGGTCGGTCATCAAGACGATTTCCCTGGACCGGGGATATGGTCTGAACGTTTCGGTCGAAGTGAAGGGCCCGGAACGCAACAGCGTGATCAGTCTCGGCACGGGCATGCGAGACACGGGCCCCCTCGAAAGGGCCAACCGGTTTGCGACATGGGGTGATGCAACGATCGCGACGGTTGAGGACAAAGAGGAATACCGCCGAGAAAAAGTGGACGGCCCGATCTCGGTTGTGCCTGCTGGGTTGCGGTTCGCCGGCTTTGAAGACACCTATTTTCTCAGCGTCTTCCGCGTAAAAGACGGCGTGTCCGAAGTCTCGATTGAAAGACTCAACCTGACCGAGATCAACGAAAAAGGAGAAGAGGCTGAACTCCCGGTCCTCCGGGTCGATCTCGTTTCATCGTCGGGTGTGTTCGAAGGAGAGTTCTTCTCCGCGCCGAAAGAATATGACCTCTTGCAAAATGAGGGTGGAGGCCTGGAAGAAACCCTGCATTTTGGGATCTTTCACCCGATCGCGGTGATCTTTTTGAGGGTTCTGCGGTGGATTCATGGTTACGTTGGAAACTGGGGTTGGGCCATTGTCCTGCTGACCATCGGTATCCGCTTGGCCCTGTTCCCATTGATGCACAAGTCGACCGTGTCGATGCGGCGAATGCAGAAGGTTCAGCCGAAGGTCAAGGCGATCCAAGAGAAGTACAAGAAGAACAAGACCGACCCCCAGGTTCGGCAGAAGATGAACCAGGAGACGATGGCGCTTTACAAAGAGGAGGGGGTCAACCCGGTTGGGGGATGTCTTCCAATGTTGGTTCAAATGCCGATTCTCTTTGCGCTTTACACCCTCTTTGCCCATGCGATAGAACTTCGGCACGCACCCTTCATCTGGTGGATCACCGACCTGAGCACGAAGGATCCGATCTACATCACGCCGGTATTGATGACGGCAACGATGTGGTTACAGCAGCGCCTGGCGCCCCAGGCCGGAGACCCCAACCAGATGCGCATGATGCGCATGATGCCGCTTGTTTTTGGAATCATGTTTTTGGGCTTCCCCGCAGGTCTGGTGCTGTATTGGTTGACGAACAATGTGGTTTCGATCCTTCAACAAGAGGTCACGCTCCATCTGGTAGGTGAGCGAAAAATGCCGGGCGGCGGACGGCGGAACACGAAAGGCAAAAAGTGATGGAACCCATTGACCATCGTTTTCGGGGCAGCAATCTGGACGAGAGCCTGACCGCTGCGTGTGCGGACCTTCGAGCCCATGTTGGTGAAATTCAGTATGAGATCCTCGAGGAAGACCGAGATGGGGTGATGATCGAAGCGAAGGTCGACCCAGTTGCGGTCTTGGGGCTTTTTCTCTCGGAGATATTCAAGGCCGGGGACCTCGACCTCCAAGTTAGGCTGTGCGACGGCCCGGAGGCGCTCGGGGGGGAGCTCAGCGGCGAAGACCTCAGGACCCTGACGGCGGGCCTGGGGAAGGGCCTGGATGCGCTTCAGTACCTCTGCAACCGTGTGCTGAACAGGCGGCTCCAGGACCATGTTCCGGTCCACCTCGATGGCGACGGTTACAAAGAGAGAAGAGCTCTCAAGCTGCAAGACGAAGCGGAATCGGCGGCCGACAAGGCGATGCAGAGAAGGGGTCCGGTGACGATTGGACCGTTCACGCCGGCAGCGCGGCGGGAAATCCACATGGCCCTGGCCGACGATCCTGATGTCGAGACTGTTTCCGATGGCGAAGGATTTCTCAAGCGGATTGTCGTCCGACCTCTCGGGCGGCGCTGACACAATCGTCGCACGAGCGACGGCAGCCGGCGCTGGTGCGCTGGCTGTGATTCGCGTGAGCGGCCCGGAAACCCGCGGGTTGGCCGGGCGCCTCAGCCCGGACATCAATCTGGGGTCGCCCTGGCGCGCGAAGGTGGTTCGGCTTCACGGTGGGGGCGGTGCTTTTCTGGAAGAGGCTGTCGTTATTCCTTACCGGGCGCCGAAGAGTTATACCGGCGAGGACATGCTGGAGTTGATGGTTCATGGCTCCCGGTGGATTGTTGATGCTGTTGTTGGGACCCTGATTTCTAATGGTGCGCGGCAGGCTGCGCCCGGAGAGTTCACCCGGCGTGCTGTTGCTAACGGCAAGTTGGATCTGGTCCAGGCTGAGGCAGTCAACGAAGTCATCCAGGCGGAGACTGAATGGCAGGCCCGAATGGCCAGAGAGCAGCTCCATGGGGCATTGTCGCAGGAGTTTTGCGCCCTAAAGGGTGCGCTCGTCGCCTTCCTGGCTGAGGTTGAAGGGTCGTTGGACTTCGAAGAACAGGGTGTTGCCGTTGACCGGGAGGCATACGAAGCGGCCAGGAAGGGCTGTGTGGCTCGAATTGATGCGTTGTTGGTCACCGTGGGCGTCGGGGTTCGGGTTCG
>JBDLIO010000177.1:0-5781 GCA_039714865.1 Acidobacteriota bacterium
GAGCAGGGTCACCGACAGGAAGACCAGGATGGTGGTGGCCGTGACCGTGCCCTGTTGCGCTTTCATCTCCTGAAATTGGGCGTCTGCATCGGTTGCCCGTTGAAGGTGGAGCAAGAGGTTGCTGGGGAGGATGGCGCCGACGACGAGGCGCCCGCTCTCCGCACCGAAGGGGGTCCAGGCTCTGATCAGCAGCCCACCCCGCCACCGTTCAACGCGAACGCCTCGAGTCTCCAGTTCTGCCCAGTGGAGTTCGGGCACGGGCGCCGAAATCTTCCGTGGATCGGCAACGGATTCAACCAAGACTTCATCATCGAAGAGGGCCAGGAGGTCAACGGCCATCACCCGCTGGAGGTCGGCCAGAGAGGTGTCTCTGGGGTGATCTTCCAACTGTGCGGCTGCGATGGCCGCCTGCCGCTCCAATCGAGTTTCGATCGTCTCCCGAAACTCTACGGCGAGGTCCCGGCCCCCACGGAGAATATTTTCGACCGGCGAAGAAAACCAGCGGTCGATTGAGTGCTGAAGCAGATTGGTGGCGATCAGGAAGATGAAGATCACCGGCACGAAGGTCAGGGCAATATAGGTCAAAATCAATTTTGTCCTGAACCGTGCTCCGAGAATGCCGGCGCGACGTTCCAGTAGGAGCTTGATCAGGCTCCGGACAATGATGAAGGAGAGCACCAGGATCAAGGAGACGTCGAGATACCAGAGCACGAAGAGGAGCAACCGGTTGGTCAACTCCTGGGAGGAAGCCTCTTGAGTTCGTTGGAAAAGAAAGAAGGCTCCGGACGACAGCAGCAGGAGAACGGAGAAAACCGTCAGGAGAAAGCGATTCTCCTTTCGGTACCGACGCCAGGCCCGGACGATAGGGGCCATGGCGTCAGCCGGAGTCCGATTGAGGGGTTTCGCTCGGCGTCTCGGCTTCGGCAGGACTCTGGATGACCGGGACCGTCACCCAGTCGGTACCCTCCCGGTCGGGGAACACCAACCACGTCGTCGACGTGGAAAAGACTGCACGGGCACGGAGATAGAGTCGATTGAGTTTCTTGAAATCACTGACGACCACTCGAACCGACGGGGGAGCCTTCAGCCAGTTGACGGCATCGTCCATGGTGTCGACCTCCTGCGAAGCAACGACGATCTCGTCAAGGAGCAAATCACAGCGGTACCTGCCGGTGATCGGGTCAAAGGAGGCTTGACTGGTCATTTCACCCTTCCACACGCGCCCGTCCCACCAGAAGCTTCGTCTGGAACGAACCCGGAGGGGGTAGATCACACGGACCACGCCACCCGACGGAAGGGCTTCCACGAACACTTCCGGAAGCGGAACATTGAGTTCCAGCCGGACATCCAGGGATTGATGCTCGGGCGCGATGTGAACCGTGAGAGGGGCTGGTGCGAGCAGAGCCGCCGCTACGGCAAGAGAAATCAACGAGACCATCGGTCCGATACTATCATCCAACCCGCCGGGCCTGCCTCGGTTTCATTGCCTCTTGGGCGGAAATCCCGTAGGATCGACGCAAGGATTGAAAATATGGCCGTTACGTTACAGCGTTGGACTTCGGAGACAGAGCGATCATTCAAGGAAACACTGTTTCGTTTCCTCGAGGAGGTCAACAGCACGAAGGCCGCACTGTATCTGTTGGCCTCGGACGGCGCCTACCTCTTGGCAACCCAGTACGGTTTCGGTCGCCGGGAGGTTGTGTCCGTTCGGCACGAGGCCCGGTCGCCGCTTGTGCTCAAGGCGCGCGAACTGCGGGACAAGCCACTGGTTGTCAACCATCGGGATGAAAGTCCGGACCTCTTCGACATCCTCGATTCGGCGGGGAGCGGGCGCATGTTGCTGACGCCGTTGTATGGAGACAGTCGCCTGGTGGGTTTTGTGGATGCTCGGGACAAGGGCCGGAGACGCCCCTTTGTTGACGAAGACGAAAAATCTGCCCGGTCGATCGCTGCGGACCTCTTGAAATTGGCCCGCTTGACCGGGGTGATCGAGGATTTTTCCCCGGAAAAGCCTCTTGAGTCGACACCGACGGGAACCACTCCGGCGCTCGAGCTCCCCGTGACGGCGGAGCCCGTCGGAGCAGTCCTCGACCGGAGGGGACTGGAGCAGCTGTACCGGTGTTTTTCGGCTGAAGTGGCGCGAGAGCCGGAAATCGGCCTTGCGGCGTTGACGATCGCGGACGGAAGCGGCGTAGGCTCAAAAGTGATCACGGTCAAAGACCGGGGCGCCGAAGATCTGGCGCCACTGCTGCACCACCAGGGTGATGCGCTGAGAAACAAGGGGCTGGACCCACCCGGACCTGACTCATGGTCGGTCCAGACTGTCATTCGGGAAGACCAGAGACGGGAGATCGGCCCGCAGGTCACCGGAGCCGTGGTCCTGGTTTTCAGTGACGGCTGGGCCGTCGTCGCGGGGGCGGTGGGATGTGCAGAGAGTGGGTGTGTACCCAGAATGATGCATCGGTTGGGCCGGAGAGCGCGTGAGATTTCCACACAATCGGTCATCCGTTTTTCTCGAAACCGACTTGCTCGTGGTCTCCTGAGGCCGCCGGGTCGGGAATTCACGCACCTTGAGAAACATGCCCTCTCGGTTTCTCGCCTGTCGTGGATGATGGCACAGGACCTCGGCCTTCCAAGGGTGCAATGCGAAACGACGGCGCTCGCCGGTCTTCTCCACGATGTCGGCATGTTGGACATGGACTACGAACGCCTGTATCGAATGAAAGCGCCCGGCCCCGAAGAACGGCGGAGCTACCGCAAACATGTCGTCGAGGGTGAACGCATCGTTGCCGAAGCCGGATTGGGTGAGATCAAAGAAGCCATCAGGCATCATCATGAGCGATGGGACGGCGCTGGTTATCCGGACGGATTGGCCGGCGAGGCTATTCCCCTGCTCGCCAGGATCGTGCATGTGGCCGAAGTCTGGAATGTCCTGACGTCGCCGGACAGTTATCGGCATCCGGTGACGCCTGAGCGAGCGGTCGAGACCATGCAGTCGGAAGGAAGTCGTCAATTCGATTCACGCGTGGTCGATTCCTTGCTCCGGGTCGTCTGAGGTGGCCGAGCGAGTTCGAAAGGTATTGGCCACCAACCGGAAGGCCAGGCACGACTACCATCTTTTGGAGACGGTGGAGGCCGGTATCGAGTTGGTTGGCACGGAGGTCAAGGCCATTCGAGCCGGCAGGATCAACCTCAAGGAGGCCCACGTGGCCTTCAAGGGAGGCGAAGCGTTTCTGGTGGGCTGTCACATCAGTCCCTACGAGCATTCCGGCTACTCCGGACACGACCCCTTGAGGCGCCGAAGGCTCTTGTTGCAGAAGCGGGAGATTCTCCGCATGGCTTCCAAGGTCGTGGAAAAGGGCCTGACCGTCGTTCCGATCGAGGTCGTTCTGGACGGGAACTGGATCAAGGTTCGCCTGGCCCTGGTCCGCGGAAAGCAGCTGCACGACAAGAGGGAGACCTTGAGGCAACGGACCCTGGACCGAGAGGCCGACCAGGCCATGAAGGAAAGAGACTCCTAAGCTGAGCGATTCTCAACGGCGATCTGCACCAAGTCCTTGGGCTCTGGTTTGCCCACACTGGTCGCTTCGCTCCCCCCCGCCTTCGGCGTGGCAGCCCTCCGGGCTGGTGTCGGTTCCTACTTTCAAAAAGCCTCAACAGACCTTTGGGTATGCCTGCGGTTTTTTCAAGCACCAGAGCCTCAAGGCTTTGGCACATCTCATCCACCAGAACCACTCAACCCAGGAGAATAGAACCGCCCGGTTTCCGGTTGAACTCCGGGGGGCTTTGATGCATCGACCGAAAGCGGACGATCATGCGTGATCAGATCCTTATTCGTGGCGCGAGGGAACACAACCTCGCCAATATCGACGTGTCGATTCCCAGGAATCGGCTGGTGGTTATCACCGGGGTCTCGGGGTCGGGCAAGAGTTCCCTGGCCTTCGACACCCTCTTTGCCGAAGGGCAGCGACGGTATGTCGAAAGCCTGTCGGCCTACGCACGGCAATTCCTGGATCAGATGGAGAAGCCAGACGTCGACTTGATCGAGGGGCTGTCCCCCGCCATTTCGATCGAGCAGAAGACCACCTCGAGGAACCCCCGCTCGACCGTCGGCACCGTCACCGAGATTCACGACTATCTGCGATTGTTGTGGGCCTCGATCGGAGTGGCCTACTGCCCTGAGCACCGCACCCCGATCCAGCCGCAGACCATTGACCAGATGGTCGACCGGGTCCTCCACCTGCCCGATGGAAGCCGGTTCATGATCCTGGCGCCGCTCGTCAGGGATCGCAAAGGCGAGCACCGCAAGCTGTTCGAGCAGATGGTGCGGGAGGGATTTGTTCGGGCGCGGGTCGACGGCGAGGTCGTCGAGATCGCCGACAGGCCGGAACTGGACAAGAAACGCAAACATACGATCGAGGTTGTCATCGATCGCCTCTCCGTCCGGGAGGGCGTCGAGAGCCGATTGGCGGCTTCCCTGGAGACCGCACTCAAGGTTGGTGAGGGCCTGGTTCGGATCGCCGTCGACGGCCACGCGGATCTTCAACTCTCCTCACGCCTGGCCTGTCTCGAGTGCGGCTTTTCATTCTCGGAGATTTCGCCGCGGCTCTTTTCCTTCAACTCGCCTCAGGGTGCATGCCAGGAATGTTCGGGCCTGGGTTTTTTGAGGGAAATCGACCCCGAAAAACTGGTATTGGATCCGACCCGGTCCATCGGCGCCGGATGCCTCGCCACGGTGAGCAACGGCGGCGCATCGTGGTTCGGGCGTCTGCTGGCACAGCTGGGGGCGACTCTCGGCTTTGACCTGAGGACACCGTGGCGGGATCTTCCCGAGCCGGTCCGCCGCTTGATTCTCTTTGGGTCTGATGACGAATTCGATTTTGTCTGGCAGGGAAAAAAGGGCGCCTACCGCTTCCGGGACCGACTGGAAGGGCTGGTCCCGAGGATCGAGAGGCGGTACGGCGAGACCAACTCGGAGGAGATCCGGCGAGAACTCGAGCGTTATATGTCATTTGCCACCTGTTCGGCGTGTAACGGCGCCCGCCTCCGGCCGGAGTCTCTGGCGGTTCTCGTTGACGGGGCAGGCATCTCCGAGGTGTCGGCCATGCCGATTCACCGGGCCAGGGCCTGGTTCGCCGACATCGGCCTGTCCGAGCGAGACCGCCAGATCGTGACCAAAGTCTTGAGGGAGATCCGGGACCGCCTGATGTTCCTGGAGTCGGTCGGGCTGGAATACCTGACCCTGGACCGAATGGCGGGCACGCTTTCCGGCGGCGAGAGCCAGAGGATTCGGCTGGCGACCCAGGTCGGGTCGAAGCTGATGGGCGTGCTGTACGTCCTGGACGAACCCTCGATCGGTCTGCACCAGCGGGACAACCAGCGGCTCTTGAACACCCTCTTCGGCATGCGGGACCTCGGCAACACCGTCGTTGTCGTCGAACATGACGAAGAGTCCATTCGTCAGGCGGACTGGGTGATCGACCTCGGGCCCGGCGCGGGCCGGCACGGCGGAAAAGTTGTGGCCCAGGGGCCGCTGGAGACGATACTGAAAGCCCCGGAGAGTTTGACCGGCCGGTACCTGTCCGGCGTGGAGGCCATCCCCGTTCCTGCCCACCGAAACCCCGGGATCGGCCGAGACCTGGTGGTTCGCGGCGCCAGGGAGCACAATCTCAAGAATATCGATGTCGCCTTTCCCCTGGGCTGCCTGATCTGCGTCACCGGGGTTTCAGGGTCCGGGAAATCGACCCTGGTCAACGAGATTCTCCACAAGGCCGTGTCTCG
>JBDLIO010000178.1:0-5750 GCA_039714865.1 Acidobacteriota bacterium
GCTGAGAGCTGAGAGCTGATAGCTGAGAGCTGAGAGCTGATAGCTGATAGCTGAGAGCTGACAGCTGATAGCTGAGAGCTGATAGCTGATAGCTGAAAGCTGACAGCTGACAGCTTCTCCTACCCCCGGGCCAGGATGACACCGCGCGGAGAACTCTCGATGAACTCGAGGACACGGTCAACGTCCTCGTGACCTGCCAGCTCGTCCTTGATCTTGGCAACTGCCTGGCTGGTGTTGAGTTTGGGGCTGCGCAAGATGCGCCACATGGCGGTCAAGGCCTTCCGGCGATCCTCGGCAAATCCCTTGCGTTCCAGACCGATTGTGTTCGGACCAAAACAGCGGGCCGGCCGGTTACCGACGATCTTCATGAAGGGCATGCTGTCCTTGGTCACAATGCTGCCGCCGCCAATGAAGGCGTGCTCGCCCACCCGGCAGAACTGATGAACCGCCGTCAGGGCGCCGACGGTCGAACCGTCCCCCACATCGACGTGACCTGCCAGTGTCGCGTTGTTGGCGAAGATGACCTGTGACCCGACGTGGCAGTCATGGGCAATGTGCACGTAGGCCATGAACAACCCGTCGTTTCCGAGAGTCGTCAGGCCGCCGCCTCCAGGTGTTCCGCGATGGATGGTGACACACTCCCGGAAGACGTTGTTGTCACCAATCTCCAAACGGGTCGGCTCACCGGCATACTTGAGATCCTGGGGCGGCGCTCCGATCGAACCATGGCTCTCAAATCGATTGTCGGAACCAATCGTCGTGTCTCCCGTCAGGCGATTCAGCGGACCAATGAGACAACGATCACCAACCCGAACACCGGCTTCGATGACCGAAAGGGGTCCGACGACGACATCCTGGCCCAACTCCGCCTTTGCATCAACAACTGCAGTGGGGTGGATCGTGGTGCTCATGACCGATCCGCCATTGCCGACATCAGATCGGCCTCACAGACAACCTGGCCGTCGACCAGGGCCCGCCCGCGCATCTTGGCAAAGGTCTTTCGCGCATTGGTAATCTCGACCTCGAAGACCACCTGGTCACCGGGGACAACCGGCTTCCGGAAACGACAATTGTCGATGCCGGTGAAAAAGATCAGCTTGTTCGCTCGATCTTCCACTTGCCCCAGCAGGAGCGCCCCACCCGCTTGAGCCATCGCTTCAACGATCAGGACCCCCGGCATTACGGGATGCCCCGGAAAATGACCCTGAAAGAACTGCTCGTTGAACGTGACGTTCTTGATCGCCCGAATCGTGGTCTCGTTGACCTCCAAGATCCTGTCCACCAACAGGAAGGGATAGCGATGGGGCAGGATCTCCATAATTTCCCGAACATCAATCATCAGCGTTCTCCAGTTCCTCGAGCCGTCGCTCCAACTCCTTGAGCTGCTGCCTCGTCTTCCCCAATCGTGCCACGGCCGCCTGAGACCGGGTCCATTCTCCTCGGGGTCTCGCCGGCACGCCGGAAACGACGCTGCCCGGCGGCACGTCCTTCATCACCGCCGCCTTGGCGGTGACCTGGGCGCCGTCACCGAGGCTGAGGTGGCCCGCAGCGCCGGCCTGACCGCCCATGACAACGTACCGCCCCAGCTTCGTGGAGCCGGAAATGCCCGACTGTGAAACCAGGATCGATCCCTCCCCGACGACAACGTTGTGGGCAATTTGCACCAGATTGTCCACCTTGACGCCCCGCCCGATCCGGGTTTCACCCAGGGTCGCCCTGTCGATACAGACATTGGCGCCCAACTCGACATCATCCCCCACGACGACGATGCCCACCTGGGGCACCTTGTGGTGGACGCCGTCGACCGTCGCAAACCCAAAGCCGTCGGAGCCTATGACGACGCCCGACTGGAAGATGCAGCGGTCTCCAACGCGGCAATCCGGCTCAACCACCACTCGAGGGTGGAACAGACAATCGCTGCCGATCACCACTCCGGGACCGATAACGCACCCCGGCCCGATGACGGTCCCGGATCCAATGCTGGCGCCCGCGCCGACAACCGCCTGCGCCCCAATGCTGACTCCGTCGCCCAAGACCACATCATCGTCAACCGATGCCGACGGGTCAACGCCGGCCTTCGCTTCCGGCCCCGGCATCATCAGTTTCAGGGCCCGAGCCAACATCAAATACGGCTCGTCACAGACCAGGAGATTCCGCCCAGTCAGGCCTTTCTCATCCTTGACCAGGATGGCGGTCGCCTCGGTCGACTCTGCCTGCGCGAGATACCGTGGATTGTGCAGGAAAGACAGATCACCAGGACCCGCCTCGTCCAGCGGCTTGATCCTGCTGACCGTCGCCTCGGGGTCCCCGACGACTCGTACACCGAGCCGCCGCCCAAGTTCAGCCAGAGACCACGCCCGCATTGTTGCCGACACCCGCTACTGAGCGGTGTTGAACCGACGGATCACTTCGTCGGTGATGTCCACGCTCTCATCGGCATAGACCAAGCCGGCCTGGAACTTGTTGAAGATCAAGGTCATGTTCTTTTCCTTGCCGACCTGGTCGATCACAGGGAGAATGCGCTCCTCCAGACCACCCAGTGCGGTTCGTCGGGCCTCGTCCAACTCGCGTTGGGCGTCATCCTGGAATCGCCGCATCTCGATGCCCTTGTCTTCGATCTGCTTTGACAACTCGGCAACCTTGGCCTCGGTCAGGGTGAACTGCTGCTTGGACAACTGCTCACGCAATGCGTCCATCTGCTCTTGAATGGCGCGCCCCTCGGCGATCTTTCCATCCTGAAGCTGCTGGAGTTTCCCCAGCGCTTCCTTGCCGGCGTCCGAGTCGGTCACGACCCGCTGGATGTCGATCACCGCGATGTTGACTTGCGCCATGCCCGAGGTCGCCACGCCTATCGCTACCAGAAAAAGAGCCGTTTTCAGAATCGTCTTTGTCATGTTTCCTCCTGTCGGACCGTTCTCCGGCCCTAGAATGTCGTTCCGATCGAAAATTGAAAATCACTCGAATCCTCGTCCGGGTAGGGATCGAGGACCATACCGTAAATAAAGCGAATCGGGGCCTGGAAGATCGGCAAGAAGATCCTCATTTCCACGCCATAGGTGTGCCGATAGAGGTTCCAATCCCAGCCCTGGTCTTCGTGGTAGGTGTTCCCGATATCGGTGAACAACACCAATTTGACCGGTCCGCCCACTCGGTACTGGTACTCCAGGTTCAAAAGCCAGTACCTGTCGCCACCCATGATCGACCCTGCTTCGGTGTAGAAATAATCCCCGTCCACGGTCCGAGGACGTACCGAGTAGTAGGGTAATCCCCGCAGAGTCCTGTCACCACCGAGGCGATACCGCTCGTACAAGGGAAGCTCGCTCTCGTCGTAGGGGAAGAACTTGCCGACCTCAGCGTTGAACGCGAAGATCGATTTCTTCTTGCGGGACAAGGGCATGAACTTGGTCAGGGTAAGTTCGGGACGAACGTAGTCGAAATCACCACCGAGTGGTCCGCCGGCCATGCGAATACGAGCGTTGATCCCGGTGCCCTGGTTCGGGTCGAACGGGTCGTCACGAGTATCGTATCGATATCCCGGCGTCAATGCGAGGGTCTTACCTGCGAAAAATTCGAAGGCGTTTTCCAGCGGAACCGGTTCAACCGGCGGAAAATCGACCGGCCGGTCATGTCCTGAAGAGCTGTCCCCGGGAAACCCAAAATTGCTGACGGCGAACCGTGATTCGACGTTCTCGTAGGACAACAGACCGGTCAGCGACCCCCACATTCCCAGACCGAAGCCCATGCTCAAGGTCGCGCCGGTGGTCTCCCGATAATAATCGGCGATGTCGGTCGAGGTGCTGAAAATCGACGCTCCCAGGAGAATCCGTCGATCAAAGAGGTAAGGCTCGGTGAAGCTCAGGGTGTAGTAATCAGCCCGGCCGCCGACCTGAACGGAGACACCAAGGCTTTCACCTCGTCCCAGGAAGTTGCGGGTATTGAAGGACGCCTGGGCAAAGAACCCGTCCAATTCGGAATAGCCGGCCCCGAACTGCAGGTCGTTGCGACCGACCTCTTGGCCCTTGACTGTGACGTTGACCTTCTTGTTCTCTTCGTCAAAGTCGAACTCCAGCGGCTCCTCTTCCAGTTTCCAGTAGCCCAACGCGTTGACCTTGAAGACCGAAGACCGAAACAGGCCCATGTTCATCCAGTTTCCCTCGGTGACACGGAATTCACGCCGGAGCACCTTGTCCTTGGTCGAGGTATTGCCGGAGAACTCCAGACGCCCGAGACGGAAACGGTCACCCTCGAAGATGTCCACCACAACATCGACGACGTGGTCTTCGCCCTCACGCTTTTTCCGGACCTCGTTGGTGTAGGCATAGATGTAACCGCGATTGTGATAGATATCCCGAATCGACTCCAGCCCGGCGTCGATCACCTTGAATGAGTAGACCTTGTTCGACTCTGCGCCGACCTGGCCCGCCAGCAATTCCGCCGGAAACACTTCGGCGCCTTCGACCGTCACCGAGCCCAAACGGTAGGGGGCGCCCTCTTCGACCGGGATGGTGATTTTTGCCCGAAATTTTTGTTTCTTCAGGGTTTCCGCATCGGGTTTCTTGGCGACCAGCTCGACCGTCGGCTGCCCGACCTTGACATCGACGAACCCGTGGTTGAGGTAGAACTCCTTGAGATTCTGCCGATCTTCCTCCCATGCCTCGTCGGAGTAAATGATGCTCTTGCCCCAGATTCGATAGAAGCTGACCTCTTTGGTCTTCTTCAAGGCCCGTCGCAGGCGCCCATTGGAAAAAGCGTCATTCCCTGCAAAGAGGATCTCTCCGATTTTGACCTTGCCTCCCTCGTCGATCGTATAGATCACCCGCCGGCGGTTTCTGCCGAGGTCCTCGACCTCGAAGCCGATCTGCGCCGAACGGTAGCCCTGGGCTGCATAGAGTGCACCCAGTGCATTTTCAATCTTCGTCAGCTGGGCCATCCGCAGGGGGACGTTTCTGGGGACCTCGATGCCGGCCTCGTCCAGACGGTCCTTGATGTCGGTCGCACTGAGCTTCTGGTTGCCCTCGAATATTACCGAGTTGACGAAAGGTCTCTCCACAACGGTTACGATCAGGTTGACGCGCCCGTCTTCCAGCGCCTCGGTCTCGATCTTGAGGTCTTCGACCAGGCCCGCTTCCCAGAGACGTCGGAAGCCGTCCGAGAGAAATTCACTATTGAGCGGATCGCCGGCCTCCATACCGAGGTAGTAGGCCACCGTGTCCTCGGTCAGGGTCACACCACCTTCGACGATGACGTCGGCAATCTCGGGGCCCTCGATATCCTCGGCACCCACCAAAATGGGTCCGGCACAGACCAGCATGATCAGCAGAAGACTCAGGACACTCGATCTCATGAACTCCCCTATCCATCGCAACCGCACCGAAGCACCGGCCGTCGACCGGCCGCGATCGGTACGCACGGCCTTCGGAAGAATGCCTTTGCGCGGCGCGCAAATCAACCCTCTTCCCGCTTTTTCTTCAATTGAGGACCGAAGCTTGCCGACCGGACCACTAAACATAGCCCGACAACTCTCCGGCCGGCGCCAGTCTGAAAATGCGATCACACTGACCGGCCATGTCCTCGTTGTGAGTCACAATGACCGATGTCAGGTTTTCCTCGGTGTGCAGGTCCCGTATCAAACGGAAGACGCCCTCCGAAGCTGCCCGGTCCAGATTGCCCGTCGGCTCATCGGCCAACAAGAGTCGCGGCCGCATCACCAAAGCCCGCGCCACGGCAACTCGCTGCTGTTCGCCCCCGGA
>JBDLIO010000179.1:0-5740 GCA_039714865.1 Acidobacteriota bacterium
GGTTTGATGAGGTCAACGGTTCTCGTACGCAGTTCAGTGATGGCTTTCGGTCTTGCGGCTCTTGGAGTTGCAACCGTCCAGGCGCTCCATCTCAGCCTCACGATTCCGGCGCAGCACCTGCGGATCGCATGGAGCTTAACAAGCGTTCTGTTACAGTTGTAGCCATATCATGGAGGTGGTGCTGCACCTTCCCGCCGTGCCTAACGTCGAATTGGTGGCGGCCAAAGCGGTTGAGACCCTTGGGGAAGCCATGGGTATGCACCGTGATGGCATTGAAGCCGTCAGTGTCGCACTGGTTGAGGCCTGCTTGAATGCCATGGAGCATGGTGGTTCCTCATTCGTCGTGCGTTTGGCCGGTGAGGATGGAGTGTCCCCCCGAATGCGAGTCGAGGTCGAGGATCAGGGCCGGGGATTTGACCCGGACGCTTGCCCCCCGGACGATTCGACGCGGATTCATGGGTGCGTCTCGAAGCGAGGATGGGGCTTGACCCTGATCCGTGAGCTGATGGACGATGTGCAGATCAGTTCCAGGCCGGGCCTGACCCGGGTATGCATGTGGAAGGAACTGGAGAACGCACCATGAACGAGCCTCAGATCAACTTGCAGACGGCGGTCCTTGACGACGGACTCGGACTGATCTCGGCAGCCGGCTACATCAACAACGAGGGTGGGCAGGCCGTCGCGGACGCTGCCTCGGAATTGGTCGGTGGGGGTTGTCAATCCCTGGTGATCGACCTTGAGGGGACCCGGATCATCAACTCGATTGGAGTCTCTATTCTGCTCGAAATCATGGAGAAGATCATGGAAGGTGACGGACAGTTGGCCTTTTGTAATCTGACGCCTACGATTGCCAAGACCTTCGAGATCATGGGCCTCGATCAGTATGCCGGCATCTTTCCCGATCGAGAGGCCGCAGTGACCTCTTTCGACACTGATGGCACTGCCTGACCTCCTTCGGTCGGCCGACCTGGCCTTGGGCGGCCAGGGTGCGGCCGCCCTCTCCGAAGATTTCCTGCAACAGGTCGTTGGAACCACCGGGTCACGGGCGGGCGTCTTGAAAAGCTGCGACACCGATGTTGCGCGGTGGCCGAGGTCTCTGAGCCCGCAGGTGGAACAGGCAACTGAGGGCTGGAGTGGCGTATTTTCCAGTGACGACGGAGGGGGCGGTTGGACTGTTCGGCTCTTGCAGCCGGAGCGCCTGGACGAGGCAGTAATGAGTGTGATCCGGCTGGTGTTCAGGGCCTGGGACCTCAGCGCGGAATTGAAGAGATCGCAGTTTGACGAACGCTTTCACCTCTGGGAGTTGGAGGCCATTCGAGCGATCGCGACAACGATTGGCGGGTTGGACGACCCGGTTGCGCTGGCGGAGGAGCTGGTCGCTCATCTCGTGGCGTTGCTGGGAGTCAAGAGTGCTCATCTTTTTCTCGAGAGCAGCGAGGAGCCGGTCGGGCGATTCGGTCCGGGGGTTCTGGGTTCTGAGGCGATAGATCAGGCGCGCCACAAGGCGATGGTCACGGATGATGTCATCGCCCTCCCGTTGAACGCGGATGGCGGTCCCCTGGGTGTCCTGGTGGTCGCCCACAAGGAGGCCCGTGCGGGAACAGAGGCCTTTGCCTCTGAGGATCGCAGCCTGCTGGAACTCTTCGCCCTTCAGGTGACGGTTGCATTGGAGTACGCCCGCTTGACCCGGGAGAGCCTCGAACGGGATCGGCTGCAGCGGGAGTTGGAGGTTGCGGCGACGATTCAGGGACATCTCCTTCCGCAGCGTTGCCCGATTCTGCCCTCTTTTCGGATTCATGCCCTTTCCAGCCCAACTCGCCACGTTGCCGGGGATACGCACGATATTCTGGTTCAAGACGGAGACCTGGTCGTCACCGTGACCGATGTGTCGGGCAAGGGCGTTGGAGCGGGCTTGATTGCATCCGGGGTTCAAGCCGGTGTGAGGCTGTTGATTCCCGAGGATTTCCGGCTGGAGGATCTGGCATTCCGACTCAACGGCTTCTTGTATGGGGCGACCGACGACAACCGGTTCGCAACCTTTGCGATGATCCGGGTCGTCACCGACGGGAGTCTGTACGCAGTCAATGCCGGACATTGCCCGATCCTGGTGCGGCGTTGCGACGGACGGGTCGATCAGATCGCCTCGTCCGGTCTGCCGCTTGGCATTCTCGACGGAGTGGCCTATACGACCGAGTGCCACCACCTGACCCCTGGAGACACGGTCTTCCTCTATACCGATGGTCTGACCGAGGCCGAAAACCTCCGGGAAGAGGAGTTCGGCATTGACCGTCTGGCCGATCTGGTCTCCGGGTCACCGTGCGACGAGGGACCCGTGGCTGCCGGTGAAGTCGTTTTTTCGGCAGTGGAGGCGTTTACCGAAGGGCGTCCCCTGCACGACGACGCAACGCTGGTGGTTGTGCAGTTTGTGGGTTAAGAGTCAAAGGGTCAAAGAGGTCAAAGAGGTCGAAAGGGTCAAAGCGGGGCGCGGTCAACGTCCAACGTCCAATACCAACTTTGAATTTCGCGCCCGAGTTCTGGTGGAATTACAGCTTCAGCGGTCGAGGCTGAAGGGCAATCGAAGGCAAGGCAAAAGAAAGGGGCACTCAATTTTTTCCTTGAACACCGCTTTTCCGGACGGAACCTGGCCAGAATTACCACACCGTCGGCACCGGGCGGACCCATACAAACAACCGGTGACCCCAACCGCGTACTTCGAAGTTGAGCGTTGGTATTGAGCGTTGGACGTTCAATTGTCCTCACGCACCAGTTCCCGACCCCTTTGACCTCTTCGACCCCTATTTCTTATACATCCCGTCAATCAATGCCTGATTGTCCTTTTCGACGACGCGGCGTTTGACCTTCATCGTCGGTGTCAGGTGGCCGCTTTCGATCGACAGCATCAGCGGAAGAACGGCGAATTTTCCGACCTGTTCGAAGCGAGCGAGACTCTCATTGGTCTTGGAGATCACTCCATCGAACAGGGCAATCACCTCGGGCAGCTTGGAGAGCTCTTCGGTCGTTTCGCCTTGCAGGCCCTTTTGCTTCGCCCAGGAGGCCAACTCTTCTTCGTTGGGCGAGATCAGGGCAACGATGAATGGCTTCTTGTCGCCGATCAGAACGACGTTGTCGACGTGAATTGATCGCTTGATCTCGTTCTCGATGGGTTGCGGCGCGATATTCTTGCCTCCGGCGTTGACGATCAGGTCTTTCTTACGATCGGTGATCCGAATGAAGCCCTCATCGTCGATTTCGGCAATGTCGCCGGTCAAGAAGAAGCCGTCATCGTCGAATACTTCGGCGGTCTTGTCCGGCAAGTTCCAATAGCTCGCCATGACGGAGGGGCCACGGACGCAGAGTTCGCCATCGTCGGCGATCTTGGCCTCGACGTTGTCGAGCGGTTTGCCGACAGTTCCCAGGCGGGTCATGTTCGCCGTTGCGCCGTTGACGGCGATCACAGGCGAGGTCTCGGTCAGGCCGTAACCTTCGATGACCCAGATGCCGATAGAGTGCAGAAATTCGGCAACGAATTGCGGTAACGGTGCGCCGCCCGAAACGCAGAGTCGGACCTTTCCGCCCAGGCCTTCCCGGACCTTTGAGAGCACCAGCTTCTCGGCCAGCTTGAAGGCCAGGCCTCCGGGTTCACGGCCGGCCAACCGCTCGGGGTAGGCCTTCTTGCCCTGATTGAGGGCCCAGTTGAACAGAGCCTGGCGGATAGTGGGCGCCTCGGCGACCTTGCCCTGGATCTTGTCGTGGATCTTCTCGAACAGGCGGGGCACGCTGGCAAAGACCGTCGGCTTGATTTCCGCCAACAGGTCGGCCACGTGATGCACCGAACAGTAGGCCTTGGTGGCCCCGACGTACATGTAGAGATAGCCCAACATTCGTTCGAATACGTGGCAAAGGGGCAGGAACTCCAACGCGAGGTCGTCGTCAGATCCAATCAGGGCTCGCGTGGCAGAGGGGATGACGTTTTGTACCAGGTTTTCGTGCGTCAATTCGACGCCTTTGGGGTTGCCGGTGGTTCCCGACGTGTAAATCAACGTCAGTGTGTCTTCGGGTTTGACAGCCTTGGCCCGTTCCCAGAAGAGGTCGCCGGCGTCTTCGGAGTCGCCGCTGTCGATGACCCCGTCAAGGGTCAAGACGCCTTCTGCCGTCTCCCCATCGACCTGGATCAGCGTTTTCAGATCGGGGCACCGGTCCTTGATCTCGAGGAACTTGGCCATCTGCTCGGCATTCTCTGCGATAGCGATCTTTGCCCCGGAGTCCTGGGCCTGATAGGCGATCTGCTCAGGGGTCAGCGTTCCGTAGATCGGGACATCAATCGCGCCGTGGACGACCGTCGCCAGGTCAACCATGTGCCACTCGGGCCGGTTGTCCAGCAGCATCATCAAGCGGTCACCGTGCTTCAGCCCCAGCTTTTCGAGGCCGACTGAGAGGAAGGAGGTCCGTTCAAAGAACTCCTCCGTCGAAAAGATGCGGTTGCCACCGGGGAAATAGTGGAAATAGTGTTCCTTGCGTGGTTTTTCGGTTTCAAGGCGGTAGATGTCGAGTACATTCTTGACGGTCATCCGGAGGCTCCTTCGTGGAATTCACACGGCACGATTCCCTGGCAGAGCATCTTCA
Organism: Acidobacteriota bacterium; assembly: GCA_039714865.1. Classification (GTDB taxonomy): domain Bacteria; phylum Acidobacteriota; class Thermoanaerobaculia; order Thermoanaerobaculales; family Sulfomarinibacteraceae; genus DAOWGJ01. The sequence continues at coordinate 4,624 of JBDLIO010000179.1, forward strand.
AGAGGGGGCCCTGGTATTGGGAGAGGTCGCCGGGCTCATCCGCCAGAAGCCACCGGTTGACCAACTCGTCGACTGCGCCGAAGATCACATTTGTGGCCAATCCGGTGTTGACGTCTCCCCGGAATCTCCCCGAATCCTGACCCTCCTTGACAATGTCATTCAGGAGGCTCAAATACTCGCCGAGTTTACCATGGGAGAGCAGTCGCATAAATTTCCTGGAGTGGCGGGTCTCGATCTGAAGAACGTGCGCCAGCGCTCGATCTCTCCCCAGGGCCTCGAGGTGAAGCCGGACCATCACCTTGAGTTTGTCCAAGGGGTCGTCGAGACGCTCCATTTCCCGCTTCAACTGCTCGATGAATCGATCCAAGGTATTGTCGAAGACGGACAAGAGAAGGTGCTCTTTGCCGTCAAAATACAGGTAGAGCGTGCCGTCGGCAACATCTGCCGCCTTGGCGACATCGGTCATCCGTGCCGAGAAATAGCCGTCCCGGGCGAAGACCTCGATCGCTGCCCTGAGGATCCTCATCCGTTTGAATTCCCGTGGTGTCAATTTGCGAGCACTGTCGCTTCCGGGCATGGCGCCTCCAGGTGAATGAACGCTCATTCATACTTTCGCACCACGACCGATGTGTCAAGGGGGGAGAAGAATTCGAACGTTCAACGTTCAACGTTCAACATTGAAATTCGCGCCCGAGGTCCGAAAGAACTACAGCCTCCGCGGTCGATGCTGAAAGGCAATCGAGGGCAAGGCAAGAGAAGGGAGCAATCATTCTCTCTTTAAGCCAGAATCACGACACGGTCGGCATCGGGCGGTCCCATACAAAAAACCGGTGACCCCAAACGCGTACTTCGAAGTTGAACGTTGAACGTTGGAAGTTGAACGTTCATCCCTCCTTGCTATGATCTCCCCCAACAGGGGGAACAAATCATGGAACGAGGTCGATCCAATGCCCGGTCCAAACGCCTCGAGGTGTTTGAGAGCTATCGCGAGTTGTTTGCCAGTGCGCCAATCCGGCTGATGAGTCGAACCGTCAGCACGATGCAATCGCTCGGCTACGACGATCTGGCCACGGCGATCGGCGATCTGGATTGGAGAACGGTTCCTGCCGACGATCCG
>JBDLIO010000180.1:0-5735 GCA_039714865.1 Acidobacteriota bacterium
AGACTCCAAGCCCCAAAGATGGACATTGTGAACGGAATGGACTCCGTGGCCCGTCCACAACGTCAAGATCGTCCACTCTGTCCACTCGACCGAGTCAGCGACACCATCGATATTTTTGTGGGCGAACGCCGGGGGCGCACTCGGGGCGCCCTCCGTGATCCTCTGTGCTCTCTGTGTCTCTGTGGTGAATTTTGCCGAAAAACTATGCGGATGGCAGACATCGAAGGCAGAGCCTATTGCCTCCGACTTCGCCGGGTTATGATTGCTCTGGACGCGAAAATGCGGAGTTGTTCTTGCGCGGATCCGAATGGAGCAGGCGATGGAAAAACCGTTGATGGCCGGGTACATGAACAGGTCCTTGCACGTCGATCTCTCCACCGGGCAGGTCAGGGATTTTCCCGTCAGTGAAGAGGACCACAGGCTTTACCTGGGTGGCAAGGGAATCGGCACGCGCCTCCTTTATGACAACAACCCGGCAGGTCTGGATCCTTATGACCCCGAGATGCTGCTGATCTTCTCGACCGGCCCGCTGACCGCCACCCGTGCCCCACAATCCAATCGATTCGTGGTGACCACCAAGTCGCCGCTGACCGGGGCGATCGCCAATTCCACATGCGGTGGCTCGTTCGCTTCGAAGCTCAAGAAGGCCGGAGTCGACGTGCTGATGATTCGGGGCCGGGCGGACCACCCGGTCTACCTCGAGATCACCGAGGACGACGTGCAGGTGAAGGATGCCGGCCATCTCTGGGGTAAGGGCACGGAGGAGACCCAGGAGCTCCTGCCCAAGGAATTCGGCAAGGCGGTCATCGGCCCGGCCGGCGAGAACCTCGTCCGCTACGCCGGCGTGGTCAGCGAGGAACGGATTGCCGGACGAACCGGCTGTGGGGCCGTCATGGGTTCGAAGAACCTCAAGGCGGTGATCGCCACCGGCAAGCGCAAGGTGGAGATCATGGACGATGCCACCTTTGCCAAGTTGCAGACGTCGATCAACAAATATCTCCGGTCCCACCCCATGACGGGGGACGTGCTCCCCCGCCTCGGAACGGCCAGTCTGGTCAATATCACCGCCGGGCGCAACATTTTGCCGGTCAACAACTTTCAAAGAGGCACCGACCGGCGTGCAGTGCAGATCTCGGGCGAAAAGATGGCAGCAGAGGAGATGGAGAAACGCACCGGCTGTATCAACTGCCCCATCGTCTGCGGCCGGGGCATCAAGCTCAAGGGCAAGCCCACCAAAGGGCCGGAGTTCGAGACCCTCGGCCTGATGGGATCCAACCTCGGCAATTTCGACCTCAAGCGTGTGCTGGAGTTGAACCAGATCTGCGATGACATGGGAATGGACAGTATCTCTACAGGCGGAAGCATTGGTTTTGCAACCGAGCTGACCGAGCGGGGCATTCTCTCCAGCGGCCTTTCCTTTGATCATCACGAAGGGCTCTGTGACCTCGTGCGGGACATCGCCCACAGGCGTGGCCTCGGCGACGACCTCGCCGATGGCGTCAAGCGTTTGTCCGAGAAGTACGGTGGCGAGGAGTACGCCATCCACGTCAAGGGTCTCGAACTGCCGTCGTACGATCCGCGCGGCTGTGTAGGCCAGGGATTGGAGTACGCCACCACCAATCGCGGCGGCTGCCATGTCCAGGGTTCCACCATGTTTTTCGAGGCAACCGGCCCCCTGAGTATCGATCCATTATCCGTTCGTGCCAAGCCGCAGCTCGTTGTCATGCAGCAGAACCTGGTGGCCGCGATATCCTCGTCGGTCTTCTGTGTGTTCGCCACCTACGGGGTGATCCCTGCTTTCATCTATCGGCTCAATCCGCAGGGCCTGGTTTCGCGATTGATGATCCAGGCTGTGCTCAATTCAGGTCCGATCCTGAGTCTGGTACTGAAGACCAAGGCACCCTTGAAAATCCTGTGGTTTGAGAAATTCTTGTCCTACATCTTCGGCCGTAGGGTGAGCTTGGGTGATTTCATCGAGACCGGGGAGCGGGTCTTCAACATGGAGCGTCTCTACAACGTTCGTGAGGGTTTCACCGCTGCAGATGACACCCTGCCCGCACGCCTGCTCAACGAGTCCACTTTCAAAGAATCGGAGCGGGGAGTACCACTGGATGAGATGCTGCCAAAATATTACCGCCTGCGGGGATGGGACTCAGGCGGCAAACCAACTGAGAAGACCCTGAAACGGCTTCAGATCCGACACTGAGAGGTGGACCGATGGCGATTCTGATCCCAACCTACGATTTAGCTCAGGAAATCGGGACCGAGATCGAGATCGATGTGACGACCGTCGGTGAGCTTCTGGCCATTGGGTGTGAAAGATGGGGCAAGCCATTTGAAGACACCGTGCGCGCCGCGGCCATCGTCGTCAACGGGCGCGCAATCACCCGATTGAAAGGCAAACGAACCCCGCTCGGACCCGACGACACGGTGTGGCTGGTCAATGCTGCGGCGGGAGGGTAGTCCAGATGAGGGTGGTTTGTTTTTTCTGACTAGGCGTTTGAGATCTCCTCTTCACCTTACCGAACGACTTGAACGCCCAACGTTCAACGTCCAACGCTGAAGTACGCGTTCGTGGTCACTGACTATTTGAACGTGGCCTCTCGGTGCCAACGGTGTCGGACTTCTGCGGACGGATACCAAGAACACTCATCGTCCCCAAAGCATCGAACGAGACCGACCCACCTCCACCAGTCCTCAGGCGCGAACTTCTAAGTTGAGCGTTGAACGTTGGACGTTGGATGTTCAACCCCCTTCATAACAAATGCACTCGGGTTCCTTTGTCAGTTCGATGCGGCTCATGGTCCCTTCCCAGAGATCTCCCCGGAACATCAGCGGACGTGGTTCGCTGCCGGTGAGCAGACGCAGGGCCTCCGTCACCTGCAGGGCCGCTGCTGTGGCGGGCGCGGTGTTGATGACCGCCGGGCGGGTCGGTTTGCATCCGTCGGAATCGAGGACCTCCGGCCAAAGGCAGCGAAGACAGGGGCCTGTCGACCCGAAGGCGGCCACCGAAAACGTGGCGCCGTCGACCCCTGCGTAGATCCATGGGCATCCGGCCCGCAGGCAGGCGTCATTGACGAGGTAGCGTGCGGCCATGGTGTCCAGGCCGTCGAGCACAAGATCGACGCCGTCCAGGAGATCGTCCGCGGTGGTGAGTGTTATCTCGGCGACGATGGGTTCCAGCACTGTCTCGGCATTCACATCTGCAAGCCTTTGGGCCGCGGTTTCGGCTTTCAAAACACCTGCCTGTGCGTCGGCCTCGGTGTAGAGGATCTGGCGATGGAGGTTGCTCCACTCCACCCGGTCGTTGTCGATCAGCCGTACGCGACCGATCCCGGCTCGCACGCACAACATCGCCGCATGGCCGCCCACTGCCCCACACCCGGCCACTGCGACCGAGGATGTGGCGAGTCGCGCCTGGCCGGACTCCCCGAGTTCCGGGAAGAGAATCTGGCGGGAATAGCGATCTTCTGCCTTCGGCGTCATGCCCCATGGTAACTCTCCCCATCGCTCTTCCGGTCTCGCGTAGAATCTCATCAGGCAGAATCAGGGAGGATGCATGGACTACGGGAAGGAATTTCGAGTTGCCCCCGGCAGCGCGGTCAACCTGGAAGGTGTCGATGCCGATTACAGGCCCGAGGGTCTCAAGCGAAAAGAGGGTGAACGGCAGTTCGAGGGCCTGATCAACCGCTTGCGTGAACTGCAGCACCGGTTGTATGCCGAGGACAAGCGATCCCTGTTGATCGTGCTTCAGGGCCGGGACGCGGCCGGAAAAGACGGTACGATCCGTCATGTCTTCGGCCCGTTGAATCCCCAAGGCTGCAAGGTCGCGAGTTTCAAGGTGCCGTCAAAGTTGGAGGCTTCGCACGATTTCCTCTGGCGATGCCACCAGGCGGCTCCGCCCCGGGGTCAGGTCGGCATCTTCAACCGGTCACACTACGAGGACGTCCTGGTCGTCCGGGTTCACGATCTGGTGCCCGAGACGACCTGGTCGAAACGCTATGAGCACATCAATAACTTCGAGGCGTTGCTTCACGACAAGGGCACGACCGTGCTCAAGTTCTACCTGCACATCGACCGGGAGGAGCAGCTCGAGCGCTTTGGGAAGCGGATCTCGGATCCCACCAAGAATTGGAAGATCAGTGATGCCGACTATTCCGAGCGGCCCCACTGGGACCGGTATACCGAGGCCTTCCAGGATGCGCTGAGCCGATGCAGTACGGAAAATGCGCCGTGGTTCGTCATCCCAGCGAATCGCAAGTGGTTCCGAAACCTGGCCATCGCCTCGATCGCCGTCGATGCGATGGAGGGGCTCGACATGCGATACCCGGAACCCTCGGTCGACATGGACGAGATCCGGCGCAAGTATCACAAGGCGGAGAATGCCGGTTGAAGGACGAGGATTGAACCACGAAGACACGAAGGCCACGAAGAGGGAAAAAATAGCCACAAAAAGGCACAAGAATGCACGAAGAGAAAAATTGGTGGCCGCTGGGATTGTGGGTGGGAGCGCGGGGCTCCTGCCCCGCATCGTGTCGATCGAATTCTGCATGAGGCTGAGGTTCACTGGAGCGGTTGTCTGAGTCTGGTTTCATGGGACGGAGCCAAGCACCTGTCGGGAACGGCAACGGGCACGGGCTCGGAAGACTCGACCTGCAGTCGTTGTTTCCGTTGACGCTGCTTGCCGTTTTGATTCGGTCCTCCAGGTCGTTCCCGTGACCCGACTCCCAGAACGTGGCCTGCGACCCTATGAGTCTCTGGTCAAATCTGCCGGCAGTGGACTCTCCAAGCCATCCCGCCTGGTCACAAACCAGATTCGAACGATCTCGAGGAAGCGGGTTGGCGAAATCATCGGGCAAATCAGCGTCGAAGAGGTGCGGGAGTTGGACCGGGCCCTGAAGATTCAACTCTCTCTGGAGAACTGAAGAATTGATCAGCCCGAGAAGCCCTTTTCCAGGATCTCCTGCGCATCATTGACGATTCTGTCGATCAGTTCGGCGACGGTCGGGATGTCGTTGACGAGCCCGACGCACAGGCCCGCGGTGCACAGCCCCGCTTCGGTATCGCCGGTCGAAAGGACCTTGAGGCCGTTCTTGCCGCTGACCAGGGGCGCCAACTCTTCAATGCCGGCCCCTTGGGCTTCCAGGGCAACGACCTTTTCGGCAACTGAGTTCTTCAACACCCGTTCCGTGTTGCGCAGGGACCGGAGCACGTAAGTCGTGTCGCCCTCGCCGGCTCGTACGAGCCAGTCCTTGACGTTTGAGTGCACCGGCGATTCAGCTGTGGCGACGAAGCGCGTGCCCATGTTGATGGCGCCGGCGCCCAGGGCCAGGGCCGCTACCAGGCCGCGTCCGTCGGCGAAACCACCTGAGGCAATGACTCCGATCGAGAGTTCGTCAACGGCACGTGGAATCAGGATCAACGAGGTGATGTCCTCTTCGCCGGGGTGGCCGGCGCACTCGCAGCCGTCGATGCTGACGTAGTCGCAGCCGATCGCTTCGGCCTTTTTGGCGAAACGCACCGAGGTGCATTTGTGGATGACCTTGATGTCGGCACCCTTGAGTTTCTCCATGAACTGCACGGGGTTTCGCCCAGCCGTCTCGACGATTCCGATGCCCTCGGAGACGATGACGTCGACGAAGCCGTCGTAGTTCTTCGGCGCGAGCGTCGGCAACAGGGTCAGGTTGACGCCGAAGGGCTTGCTGGTCATTTCACGGGTCTTCTTGATTGCCGTT
>JBDLIO010000181.1:0-5718 GCA_039714865.1 Acidobacteriota bacterium
GGGGCGGGAGACCGAGTAGAGACCTCAGATTTCGAGCCGACACAGCATACGACCCAGCCGCCCGCGCGGTTCACCGAGGCCAGCCTGGTCAAGGAACTGGAAACCCGCGGCATCGGCCGACCCTCGACCTACGCCAGCATCATCCAGACGATTCAGGACCGAGGCTACGTCTGGCATAAGGGGCCGGCGTTGGTGCCGACCTTCACCGCCTTTGCCGTGACCCGTCTGCTCGAAGAGAGCCTACCCGATCTGGTGGACTACGACTTTACGGCCAGAATGGAAAACGAGCTGGACGCCATCGCCGGGGGGCAGCTGGACTCCACGGCGTGGCTGGGTGCTTTCTTCCTTGGGCATGCCGGAGGCAACGGCTCGAATACCGAGATCCGAGAATTGGGGCTCAAGGCGCTGATCGCCGCTCACGCGGAACAGATTGACCCACGGGTGGTGTCCCGATTCGACCTGGGCAAGACCGAAGAGGGCGAGACGATTGCCGTCCGGGTAGGTCGATACGGCCCCTACCTCCAGCGTGGGGACAGCGATCAACGAGCCTCGATTCCCGATGATCTGGCGCCGGATGAATTGACCCTCGACAAGGCGCTGGAAATGCTCGATCACGCCGAAAAGGGCGACGAGGCCCTGGGCAACGATCCGGAAAGCGACCTGCCGGTCTACCTCAAGAACGGGCGCTTCGGGTGGTACGTGCAGTTGGGAGATGGCGGCACCGACAAGAAATCCAAGCCCAAAATGGCAAGTCTGTGGCCCTCAATGGACCCCCAGACCCTGAATCTGGAAACCGCCCTGATGTTGCTGTCCTTCCCCAGAACCGTCGGCACCCACCCGGACAAGGGCGAGGCCATCACCGCCCAGGACGGCCGCTTCGGGCCCTACCTCAAGATGGGCTCGGAGACTCGCTCGCTCGAGAACCACGAGGCGCTGGCCTCGGTGACCCTCGAGGCGGCCGTCGATGCCTTCTCGAAGCCCAAGGGCGGCAGGGGCCGAGGCATCCAGACTCTCAAGGAGTTGGGGACCCACCCGGAAACCAACCTCGAACTCTCTATCAAGAGTGGACGATTCGGACCCTACGTCACCGACGGCACCGTCAACGCCAGCGTTCCCAAGGGCAAGGATCCCGAGGGCGTGACCCTGGACGACGCCGTCGAACTGATCGCCAAGCGCGAAGCAAAGATCCGTGCCCAGGGCAAGGACCCTCGAGCACCCAAGGCCAAGAAAACCCGGAGAAAGAAGAAAGCCTGATGCGAACCTCGGCACTGCTCCTGCTGACCCTCCTCCTCTCGAACCCTTCTGCGGTCCTGGCATCGGCCCTTGAGGACCGGATGGAACGGGACCTCGAAGGGGCCTGGGCTGCCCTGCGGGTCGAGGTCTACTCGAACTGTGCCGGGGCCTACAACGACAATAGGGTTCACGACTCGGGGGTTTCGGCCAAGGCCGATCGTCGGTTCGAGGCCGGCGAACTTGTGAAAATTGACCGGATCAAGGTCAAACGGTCTCGGGTTGATCTCCTCTTGACCCTCGGGGAACCCATTCTGACCAGCCATGGCGACGGTCCCTTTGTCCTGTACGCCGAGGCGCCTTGCAAGGTCCAGCTGATCTTCGACGTGCCCCGGGATTGGATCAAGGCGGGCGACCACCGCAAGATCCTCGGCGAGATCGACCAGCGTCTGACGACCTTCAGTTCCTACGAGGCCGCGAGAACCTCGGCCCTGTGGAACGGCCGCCAACGTGACCCCTACCCGGAAGACTACGAGTTGACGCTGATCCAATATGAGATCTGGAAGGCCGAAGAACGCAACCTCGAGATCCAGGCCCGAGCCGATCAGGCTCTCGAAACGGCCCTGCAGGCGGCCTCAGGCGTCAGTGATGATCCGCTTTACCTGAAGGGCTTTGCCGACGGTGTGCAGAACATGAAGTTCTGGTCGGAAAACGACTGCGACCGTTTGATCTCCGCCACCTTCTCGGGCCACTCCGACCGGCCGCCCCGCGACAGGAACAAAGGGTACAAGCAGGGCTACAGAGACGGTCAGGAACTGGTCTTCAACCTGATTCTCGCCAAGCGCCTCGAAGGCTGCTACGTGCCGGTCCCGCCGATGCCGGAGTAGAGCGAGCTCTCAGCGAAAAGAACACAATTGAACCGCAAAGACGCAAAGGCCGCAAAGGGAACGCAGAGAAGGTAGAGGCATAAAACCCTTAGTCGAATCTATGGCCCACACCCTCCTACGGGCAGGAGTTCGGGTAGAAGGTGTAGTTCTCGTCGTAGACGCCGGCGCAGGTGATCGCCCCCGGCCCACTGGGCGGCCCTCCTGCGAGGCGGGAGCTTCCAACCCGGAAGGCCGAGGCGCCTCCGTTGTTGTAAAGAGTCGAGGTGGACCCCCGGATGAGGCAGCGGTCGACCGTGACTTCGACGTCGTTCTGATCGGTGTTGACCCTGAGCCCATACTCCGGCGTTCCCGTCATGTCCACATCCTGGAGACGCACGGTGCTTCCGCCGAACGAATACTCATCGATGGAGATCGCGGTGCCGCCAACCGCCATGGTCTCGACGGACCTGAGGTCCAAGATGTATGGATCCACCACAACGATAGCGACCATATTGGTACCGTAGGCGACTCTCGCAAAGACCCGTTTGAGGTAGATAAAGGGCCCATTGCTCACGAACGCGGAGATGGTCATCCCGTATTCGGCGGTGGCCCCAACATCACCAAGCACGAGCGCCGCACCCCCGTTATTCCTGATGCCGTAAGTGGTGCCTGCCCCGTCCCCGTAGGCGCGCGCCGATACATGATCCAGGAGATTCGAATTGCCAGTGATGTAGATTCCGCAAGAATTGTCGGTCGCGTTTACGACCACGACCTCCACGTCCGTCAAGACGGCAAAGTCCGAGAGGATGGAAATCCCTTCGTTGTTCTGGACTGCGCCCTCCAAACGGACTGCGACTCGCCGGATTCGGGTGTGCGACTCCTCGATGCGAATGCCGATGGCCGTCTCGCTCGGGCCAACGCAGGTGTTCTCCACGGACAGATCGCGGAGCTCCGAGTCGGAAGCACCCGAGACGACGCCGATGGTCACCGCGGAGCAGGCGTCCGCCGTAATCTTCGTGACCTCCCGCCCTGAGCCCTCGACATCAACCCACGACTTCATGTTCAGGGGATTCACCCCAAGGTCGTACAGGCCCGGCTCGATCTTGAGCAACGCCGCCTCCTCTTGGGAGGCCGGCACCGGAATCGCCGCCAGTGCCGCGAGCAGTGCGGCTCCGTTTTCGGTGGGGGTGCCCGTGGGCCCGACGACGTAGGTTCTGAGGTACGCCTCCGCTGCTGAGGCGCAGTTCCACGCCGTGCCGGACCATCTGGCGACCTCCCCGGCGCCGCAGGTCAGCCCGCCGAGAACATCGTCATCACCGTCTGAGATGTCCGGAGGCACGTTGATGTTGGACCATTCGAGGTAATAGCCTGGATCTTCGCCCCCAAGCTGTGCCGCGTCCCCGGCGCTGGTGGCGGTGTCGGCGGAGGTCGCGTGCTGCGCCTCCACCGCGTATCTGGCGTAGGGTGTGGCACTCAACTCCTGGCGCGGCGTGAGCACGGTGTAGGCGCCCGTACTCGACCCGTCACGAACCGAGACCTCAAGCCATACCGCCGTTCCGTTGAACACCGGCCCGAAGTCGAGTTGAAGAGTGAGATGGCCCTCCGAGACACCAGCGTCCTCGACAAAGAGAGTGCTTCCTACCTGGGTCCCGCCGTAGTCGGCGTCGAACAGGGCAAAGCGGAAGTCATGCGCTCCGTTTGCGGGAGTCCCTCCGTCGGCAAGGACTCCCTGATAGGTGAACGCCGTGCCGACCTCCGCGGCCCAACCCATGGCTGGAGCGACAGCCAGCGCTGCGAGAATGACTGTCAAAAATGCACGAGTAACCATTACTCACCTCCATCTGATCTCATTTCGCTGCCTTGCGGTTTTTCAATGGCACGGCGCTGCTCCATCGGGACGTGTCGCCTGTCTCGAATCCGTCGCTGAAAAGAGGGGGTTCCGGCGGCGTCATGGCCCGCGACCAGAATCCCCCGTCAAGGGTGAGGTCGGAGCCTGCGAGGGAGCCTGCGTCAGGCTGCGCCAGGGTTGCACCAAGGCTCAACGCTCCGCCGACGCTGGTCCCTCCCCCACCATCGACAGTCCACCACGAAATCGAGTACCCCTGCTCCAGCAATGCTGCACTGACCGGTTTTGAATTGTCGATTTCTGGAGACTCGCTTTGAGCTGGGTTGTCGGCAGCCGATACTCTTTCGAGAGTCCCAAACAGCAACGCACCAGTCCACATGGCTGCCAGCAGTACGCTGGCGCCGGTTCCGCGGGTTCGTACCATGATACGCCTCCTCGTGTTGCCGCAACACCATTGTCGTCAAGCACTTCTACTCAACGACAAAACCTGACCGGCGAAGGGTCACTCCTGCCAGTCTCTTGAGGAGCCACCTGGGATGGCCCGAAGCTCTTTTTGTGTCCTGCCCTTCAGTATATCACGTTCCGCAATATCCTGAGCCAGGGGCATGGGGGGGGGTCGGGTGCCGATGAAGAAGGCGTCAGTTATCAGCGAGGGCTCGTTTACCGATGACCCAGGCACATGCTGCAACGAGTGCTCCAACGATCCCGTCGATCAAATAGTGGTATCCGGTCAACATGCTGCCGATGAGAATCAGTGGGATCAAGATCACGTTCCACCACAGCCATACCCTGCCCACCTTCGGCGCCCAGAGGGAGTAGAGCACAAAGACGGCGACATGCAGGCTGGGAAAGGCCGCGAGGCCGAAGAACCGGATTATGACGTTGTATTGCCCCGCAACAAGACTCGATGTTTCCAGAAAGAGCTGACGCTGTACCACAACGGTGGAGGGCATGTGCATCAGAGTCTCTTGAAAAAGGTCGGGGCGGGTGAACACCGGCCCCCACGACGGCAGCAATACATAGAGCAACAGGCCCAACTGCCACATGACGAAAAAACTGTTGAAAAACCGGATTCGCGACCGGCCGCGCAAGAAGGCAAAGAATACGATCACCCCGGCCCACAAGGCCAGGAAATAGATGGTGCTGTAGAGGAAGTCGAAAGCTCGAAGAACCGACGGGGCCGAAAACAGCCCCAGAACAATCACAACCGGGTCGCGGCCGGCCCCGAAAAGTGAATCCAACCGCCAGAGCAACGGGTCAAAATTGCCCGGGTTGATCAGGGGAATATAGGCCTTGAGGATCAGGTGCGTCGTCTGGATCAAACTGAACGAGACCATGATGCGTCCGGCATCAATCCAGTACGAGGCGTGACGGGGTTCAAATGACTGGAGGGTCCGGCTCCGATCATCCCGGGAACGAAAAAATTTCCAGGCATTCACCAGGACGACCACCGCGGTCGACAGGAGGGCGAGAATCGCCATTCTTTTCAGAAGCCAGAGGGCCAGCCCCACCGGCTGCGTCGTCACCGGCTGCGTCAGGAAAAAGAGAAAAAGAGCCGCCACCGAGCCCAGGGCCAGCCATTCGAAAAGATAGGGCTCTCCGAGGATCTTGCCCAACTGGCGATTCCACCTCGAAGATTCGGTCATCCGTCATCCTTGTGGAGAGCGACACGCCTGACGCCTGAGATCTGGCGAGTCACCGCGCCCTGCTCGACCGCCTTGATGACCGAGATGGGATCCTCGACCACCGACCCGCACAAGAGGTCGATGCCGAAGT
>JBDLIO010000182.1:0-5708 GCA_039714865.1 Acidobacteriota bacterium
ACCGCGGCGAAAAGATCACCGTCGTCTTCGTCAACAACGCCATCTACGGCATGACCGGCGGCCAGATGGCGCCGACGACGATGCCGGGACAGGTGGCCACAACCTGCCAGATGGGCCGCGACGTCGAACTCGCCGGGCATCCTATCCGTGTCGCAGAACTTATTTCGACCCTCCGTACACCGGCCTTCGTCGCACGCGCCTCGTCGCATTCGCCCTTGGCCGCGGTCAACGCCAAGGAAATGCTTCGCCGGGCCTTCAAGTACCAGGTCGAGGGGCGCTGCTTCTCGTTGGTCGAGGTACTCTCCACCTGCCCGACCAACTGGGGTTTGACCCCGGCCGAATCGACACAGTGGCTCGAAAAAACCATGCTGCCCTACTACCCGCTGGGCGTATTCAAGACTCCGGACGGTGACGATCGCGCGCCGCTGCCGAGAAAACCGTAAGGAGGCCCGAGATGCAGAATGACGTAATCATGGCGGGCTTCGGAGGTCAGGGCATCCTGCTGATTGGCAAGATGTTGGCCTACGCCGGCATGCACGAGGGCAAGGAAGTCTCCTGGCTCCCTTCGTACGGACCCGAGATGCGCGGCGGCACCTGCAACTGCACCGTCGTGATCTCGGACAAGCCGGTGGGCTCCCCGGTCATCCAAAGTCCCGGAGCGGTTCTGGCAATGAATTTGCCGTCCCTCGAGAAATTCGAGTCCGACGTACGGCCGGGTGGATTCCTGCTGATCAACACCTCGCTGATCGAGCGCAAGGCCGAACGGAACGATGTCGAGATCATCGAGATCCCCGCCAACACCATCGCCCAGGAACTCGGTAATGCCCGAGGCGCCAACATGGTCGCCCTCGGCGCCTATGTCGGGGCCACCGGAGCGGTGTCGATAGAGCAGGTCGAAGCGGTCGTTCGGCAGACATTTGCCGCGAAGCCATCGGTCATCGACGTGAACCTCGAAGTCCTGCACAAGGGTTATGACCTCGGCCGCGAGCACGCGGCGGCCACTGCTGAGGAGGCTGCCTCATGACGACGGAGCACTACGCCGTGGACCTTGGGCCGGCTGCCGAGATACTGGAAGGCTACCCCGCAGAGGAGGCTTCGCTGATCCAGGTCTTGCAGGACGTGCATCGGGCCTACAACTACCTGCCTTGCGACGTTCTCGGCACCATTGCAAAAACCCTGGATGTACCGTTGGCCAAGGTCTTCTCGGTCTCGACCTTTTACAAGGCCTTCGCCCTCGAACCGCAGGGCGACACGATCATCAAGATCTGCGTCGGCACCGCATGCCATATTCGTGGGGCAGGCCAATTGGTCGAGGAACTCGAACGGAAACTGGGCGTCGGCCCCGATCAGACGACCGAGGACATGAAGTTCACCGTCAAGACGGTCAACTGCGTCGGCGCCTGTGCGATGGCGCCGGTGATGATCGTCGGCGAGACCTACCACGGCAGTGCCAAACCCGCTCGGGTCGGCAAGTTTCTGGCCGAAGTGGAGGTTGATCATGCGGATTGAGTCGAAAACCGCTTTCGAGAGCCTCCAGTCTGAAGCCCGAGCGCGGCACGCTGACGCCCAGGCGGAGATCCATGTCTGTTGCGGCACCGGATGTCTGGCCAACGGGTCAAAGGGCGTCGCCGAGGCCTTCGCCGCCGAGGCCGAAAAGAGAAACAGCAACGGCGGCCCCCCGCTGGTCGTCAAACCGACAGGGTGCCACGGATTCTGCGAACGCGGGCCGTTGGTGGCCTTCAAGCCTTCGGGCCTGCTCTATACCAAGGTCAAGGCAACGGCAGTCTCCGAGGTCGTCGAAAAAACCGTTGAGAACGGCGAAATCCTCTCACGCTTCCTCTACAAGGACCCAACCGACAAAAGCCGGATCGAACAGTATTCCGATATCCCGTTCTACAAGCACCAGAACCGAGTCGCGATGCGTAACATCGGTCTGATCGACCCGACCGACATCCTTGACGCTGTCGCCGAAGGCGCCTACGCCGGTTTGGCCAAGGCCCTCTTCGACATGGATCCGGATCAGGTGCTCGACGAGGTCGAAACCTCCGGTCTGAGGGGCCGCGGTGGCGCCGGCTTCAATACCGCCCGCAAGTGGCGTTCCTGCAAAAAGGCCCCGGGGGAACGGCGATTCGTCCTGTGCAACGGCGACGAAGGCGATCCCGGCGCCTTCAAGGATCGCTCGATCATGGAGGGCGACCCCCACTCGGTCATTGAGGGCATGATCATCGGCGCCTACGCGCTGGGTTCGCACGAGGGCTTCATCTACGTGCGCGACGAATATCCGCTGGCCATCGTCAATCTGATGATTGCCCTCGAACAGGCACGGGCCTTCGGGCTTTTGGGGACCAACATCCTCGGCTCAGGCTTCGATTTCGACATCAAAATCTCTCGGGGTGGCGGGGCCTTCGTCTGCGGCGAAAGCTCGGCCCTGATGCTTTCGATTGCAGGCAAGGTCGGCGAACCTCGCGCCAAGTACGTGCATTCGACTGCCAAGGGCCTCTTCGATCTTCCGACCGTGCTCAACAACGTCGAGACCTGGGCCAACATCGGCGCAATCATCGACCGCGGCGGCGAGTGGTACGCCTCGATGGGAACCGAGAAGTCCAAAGGCACCAAGGCATTTTCCCTGGTTGGAAAGGTCAAGAATACCGGCCTGATCGAGCTGGAGATGGGCACGACCCTCCGCCATATCATCTTCGACATCGGCGGCGGAATTCTGGCAGACCGGCCCTTCAAGGCCGTGCAGACCGGAGGACCCTCCGGCGGCTGTGTGCCCGAGAGCCTGTTGGACCTGCCCGTTGATTTCGAAAAACTGACAGAGGCCGGTTCGATGATGGGCTCGGGCGGCATGATCGTCATGGACGACCGCACCTGCATGGTCGACGTCGCCCGCTACTTCCTTGCCTTCCTGATCGAAGAGAGCTGCGGCAAGTGCACCCCCTGCCGCGAGGGTCTTCGCCAGATGCTCACTATCTACGACGGTCTGGTCGAGGGTCGCGGCAAAAGCGGCGACATCGAACGCATCGAGCGACTCGCCAAGGGCATGCAACTGGGATCCCTGTGCGAACTTGGCAAGAGTGCGCCCAACCCGGTGTTGTCGACACTTCGCTATTTCCGGGACGAGTACGAGGCCCATATCAACGACAACGCGTGCCCTGCCGGCATGTGCCGTGAGTTGACCGCCTACCGCATTCTGGAAGATCTCTGCGGCGGCTGTCATGCCTGCTTCAAGGCCTGTCCGGTCGATGCCATCACCGGGGAGCCCAAAGCACTGCACACTATTCACCATGATGCCTGTATCTCCTGCGGGGCGTGCTTTGACGTTTGCCCCGATCAGGCGATCGAAACCTTCCCAAAGAACACACTGTTTGAAACGGAGGTGGTCTGATGCCCACCCTTTCAATTGACGGCAAGAAGGTGGCCGTGCCCGAGGGTTCGACCATCCTCGATGCCGCTCGCGCCGCCGACGTCAACATTCCGACCCTGTGCCATCACGACGGGCTTGAGCCCTGGGGTGGATGCAGGCTCTGCGTCGTTGACCTCTGGCAACCGGGCTGGGACGACGACTGGTTCAAGCTGGTCACCTCGTGCAATCACCCGGCCGAGGACGGCATGCGTATCTTCACCAAGAGCCCCAGGGTCGTCGAGACCCGGGGCGTCGTACTCGATCTGCTGCTGGCCCGCTGCCCGGACGCGCCGTTGATCCAGAATCTGGCAGCGGAATACGGCATTGAAGAGACCTCGTATGCGAAGCGCGAAGAGCCCGACGATTGCATTCTCTGCGCCCTGTGCACCAGGGTCTGCGACCATCTGGACATCGCCGCGATCGCCACCGTCAACCGCGGGGCCGGCAAGGAAGTGGCGCCGCCGTTTCATGAGGCGCCGCCGGACTGCATCGGCTGCCTGGCCTGCGCCGAAGTGTGTCCCACCGGATGCATCCCCTACGAGACCTCGAATTCCCGCCGCTCGATTTGGGGCAAAGAGTTCGAGATGCTGCGCGACCCCGCCACCGGCCAGGCGGTGATCACCAAGGCCCAGGCGGAGTTCTTCGCCGGACGCAATGGCGTGCCCGGGGCGTACTTCGACACATCGGATACGAGCAAAAGACGCGAGATGGCCAAAAAATTCGTCTCGCTGCAAATTCTCGAATAAGGACCGGCCATGAAGATGATCTACAAGGTTTCAGTCGAACGATGCATCGCCTGCGGCAAGTGTGAGCTGGCCTGCGCCTTCGCCCACGGCACAGAGGGCAAACCTGCCGTCAGCCGAATCAATATCACGCGGAGAGGGCCGGAGCTTGGTACGCCGGTCATTTGCTACCAGTGCGACACCGCTGCCTGTGCGGCAATCTGTCCGACTGAAGCCCTGGTGCGCAACCCGGAGACCGGCGCCATCGACATGGATCGTGGACGTTGCATCAGCTGCCGAATGTGTGTCGCCGCATGCCCCTTCGGCAACATGCTGTGGGACGAGACCTATCACTGCGTTCAGAAGTGCGATCTGTGCGGCGGCGACCCACAATGCGTGCCTTTCTGCCCGACCGGCGCGATCGCATGGGTGCCCGCCGACATGGCGGCGATACCACCCGAAGTGCTGAACCGGGAAGAGTTGGCCGTCGGATAGCGGACGGAAGAAACACAACATGAAAAGCCACAAAGAGGCACAAAGAGGCACAAAGAGGGGGCGCATTCCCTCGGGATTTCTGCCTCAGGACAGCAGGGTGCCAGCCCCGCTTTCTCGCACCGAATATATTGCGGTCCTCTACCGGCGAAGCTCCGCCGGGACAGCAATAAGGGCATCCGCGTTTTCTGAACTTTCAAAAACGCCAAAGGTCCCACTGTGTCGTTTTTCAAATCCCTCTTTGCGATCTTTGCGTCTTTGCGTTTCAAATTGTGTTTCTGCCTTCTGCCTTTTTTCGTGCTTTTTTGTGCCTTTTTGTGGCTATTTCTCTGAGTTGGGGAGTATGAGATGACGAGCAAAGACGAAATCAAGAATGTCCTCAGACGGGCCTACCAGATCGAGGTCGACGGCTACACCTTCTACTCGATGGCCGCGGACAAGGCCGACAAGCCGGCCGTTCAGGAGATCTTCGGCAAACTGGCCGACGATGAAGTCCAGCACAAGCTCTACCTCACAGACGTGATGGGCAACTACGAGGACAAGGGCATCGAGGCCTTCAACATCGCCCGCCGCGACCCCGACCTCAAGGCCTTCACCTCGACCATCTTCTCGGCCGATTTCCAAAAGCAGGCCGAAGGCACCGACTTCGAGATGGGCGTGCTTTCGGTCGGCATGACCCTGGAGTCCCGCGCCATCCAGTATTTCGCCGGCGCGGCCAAGAGCGCCGACGAAGGTGAAGTTCGCGATTTCTACAACTTCCTCGCCGACTGGGAACGCCAGCACTTCGAAGCCCTGCAGCAGCTTTACAACGGCATCCGAGAGCAGGCCTGGGGGGACAGCGGCTTTTCACCGTTTTAGCAATTTGCGGGCTTGTGGCTCCCAGGGGTAACCGTTGGCAAAGGGAGTCCTGAGCCACAAGCCCACGAATTGCTTTGGTGGATGGAGAACAAGAACCGAGCCAACGCCGGCGTTCAAACCCGAGAGCGCCAAAAACCTCAAAACGGGACGTGCCATCTTTGATTTTGTCCTCGGGGTGAACTCCCGACATGAGCGATGCTGCGGACAAAGTCAAAGGTGGCAATCCTCGG
>JBDLIO010000183.1:0-5687 GCA_039714865.1 Acidobacteriota bacterium
GCATCTCGTCCACATTCAGCCCACCAATCGCGTAGATCCTGCCGTTCACAACGCTGGTGGACAGGAACTTCCTCGGCGTCGGCATATCCGCTTTCGTCGTCCATGTGTCGGTCGCCGGATTGTACTCTTCGACGGTGGCACGACCGGATTCAGGCAACCAACCACCGATGACATAGATCTTTCCATCCACTACGCTGGTGGAAAACCAACAGTTGTCGGTGGGCATATCGGCCTTTTCCACCCAGCTATCCGTTGCCGGATTGTATTCCTGCACGTTGCGAACCATGACTCCCCTATTTACTCCACCGCCAAAGGCATAAATCCTGCCATCCACGACGCTGGTGGAAAGACCGAATCTTGCGGCCGGCATGTCGGTTTTTTGAGTCCAGGTATCCTCTGCGACCAGACTCATCGGACTGACGGTGATCAATGCAAACACCACGGTTTTGAGTAGACCTCCCAAACGCATATCCATAACCCCCTTGATGTAACGGTTGAGGATAGTGAGGGATAGTGATTTCCTTTTCCTCATCCAACCGATCCTACCACCATCCACGGCCTTTCGGATGCCGCGCTGGGGGTTGCGGCTCCGTTGTGATGATGTGATCAATGGCGCCGTTCTTGGGTATCAAGCCGCGGGGCGAACCTGGAAATGTGGAATCGGAATCGTGCCAGATGGGATGAGTAGGCCGGCCCTCTCAACAGGATGCCAGAGAAAGGAGTGTCCCCTTCTGGATCACTTCTTCGGTTGTCCTGCCCATAATTCAGGTATGGTCTCGATCTTTGTCGCGAACAAACTGCCTTCGTTCCAGAAAAAGACCTCTCCATTTCTGCCCCACATGGGAAAATCGCCACCGTTACCGGAGATCTGAAGCCTCTTCCCAGAGTCCGGAAAGGACTGGACGAATACCTCGTTCCGGCCGGTTTCGTTCGAGATGTAGGCAACAAAACGGCTCTCAGGGGAAAACGAAGCGAAGCTCTCTCTGAATGGCGTCTCCCGGAGAGATTGACGCATTTCCGATCCCTTGTCTAATGGCACTACATCGAGGTCGTATCCTGATCCTTGACGGGATTCACGAATTGCCATCCACTGGCCGTCGGGTGAAAGCGCGGGCATCGCGTACCGCCTGTCCGCTTCAAGTATGATTTCTTCCCGGCCCTCCCGATCAACCCACAGGAGGCTTCTCGGTGGTTCCAAGACCCCAAGACCGAACCGGGAAAGTTGATCAGCGTACCGTTTTCAGAAATGGCAAACTGTGAACCGATCATCTCGTTCCTCCCTGGGCATCATGAGTAATGGGTCTAAAAGGCCCATCCTCACGAAAGGTCTCTGTCTTTTCCTTGGACTTCGCCAGGATTCGGGCAAAATCCGGCAGAGTTCGCAGCGGGGCCATGAAGGGACAATACTCGTTGATAAAGGGATAAGGGTAGAAGCCCTGGTCTACTGCAATCTCGAGAATTTCGAGGGCCCGGCGGGTGTCTCCGGCCATAGCAAATGACTCGGAAAGGTGAAATTTATTGTGTGCGTCGAGCGGCGTGATGTCGATTTCGGCAAGCCGCTCCAATGCGGCATCCGGTCGTCCTTTGAGGGCATCGACGAGCGACGCGATCTGCACGGTGTAGGCATTCTCGGGCGCGGCTTCGACGCAGAGGGCGACGTGCCGGGCAGCATCGGCGGGCCGGCCCAGGGAGGCGTAGGTGTAACCGATCCCCCAGTGGTTGAGAAAGTTCTGAGGATCGAGCTCCACGCTGCGCTTGAGGTCGGGCACGGCCTCCTCGAACCGGTCGACAAACCACTGCGCCGCGCCCAGGATCATCCAGGAGATCGAGGCGAGTGGGTCGCACGCCACCATGCGCCGACCGGCGTCCAGACCGAGTTCGGGTTGCCCAGCGGCCATGTAGCTGGCACCTAGATAGAGGAAGGCATCGGTGTCGTTGGATGTGCCCTCGAGCGCCCGGTTGCAGTGCCAGACCGCTTCCGGGAGGCGCCCCTTCTCGTAGGAAATGGACCCGAGCAGCGTATGCGCCTGCGGCAGGTCGGGCATGTCTTCGAGCAACGCGAGCGCCTGAGATTCGGCCTCCTCGAGCTGTTGCGGATCGGGGTTGACCCCTGCTTTGGCCTGCGTCACCTTGGCAAGGGCCGTGAGGAAGACCAGCGGTGGCGTCTCACCCTCGATTTCTACCGCCTGCGAGAGGAGATTGGCCGCCCGATCGAGGGCCTTCATATCGAAGCGTCTGATTTCCTGCCGCGCCTGGAGATAAAGCTCGAAAGCACGTGGGTCGGCGATCGGTCGCTCGGCAAGTCGTTTGTTCTCGTCCGAGGTCAGCCTGATATCGAGCGCCCACACGATCTCCCTCGACACCCGCTCCTGGACCTCAAAAACATCATCCATCGTGCCGCTATACTTGTCACTCCAGAGGTGGGCATCGGTCTCGGCATCGATGAGCTGGGCCGTGATCCGAAGACTGTTCCCGGCCTTGCGAACTCCCCCTTCGAGCACGTAGCGAACCCCCAGCTCTCGGCCGATCATCTGTACGTCTTTCTTCGCCCCCTTGAGCTGCATCGCAGAAGTCCGCGAGATGACCCGCAAGGCGCCGACCTTGGAGAGGTCCGCGATGATTTCCTCGGTCAGCCCATCCGAGAAGTACTCATTTTCGGCATC
This sequence comes from Acidobacteriota bacterium, assembly GCA_039714865.1. GTDB lineage: Bacteria > Acidobacteriota > Thermoanaerobaculia > Thermoanaerobaculales > Sulfomarinibacteraceae > DAOWGJ01. The sequence goes on from JBDLIO010000183.1 coordinate 2,664, forward strand.
AACGCTCATGTTGGTAAAGGGCAGGACGGCAATCGATTTTTCGTCGATCACAACCTCGGCAGCAACGTCCGCCTCGATCCGCACAGCCGGCAATGGTGGCAGGCCGAGGCGTTCGAGCAACGATTCAAACCTTGGGTCGTCACGAAGCGGATCGAAGGGCGCCATACCGGCGAAGTAGAGAATCGCCTGGGTTTCCTCCTCGGCGCGGCCGAGCACTTCAAAGGCGCCTTCGATGTCTGCAAGGGCTGCGAGGATCCACGCTTCGGGAACCACCACCGGCGCTGAGTGTGGGCGCGATCGCATCTCCTCGAGGATAGATTCGGCGTCCTCGCGGCGGCCGGCGGCTGCCAGCCCCCAACCCAGGACGCCGAGAATGTACCCGCTCCTCCGCGATTGCCGGGCCGCAAGCTCGAGCGCAGCAACGCCGGAATCGAAATGCCCTGCCACCACCTTCGCCATCCCCGAACACCACAGGCCCAGAGTATTCTCATGATCAAAGAGAATGGCCTGCTCGCCGGCATCGTCGGCCTCACGAAAACGCCCCGCGGTCAGCAGGCCGCAGGCATTCATCGCATAGGGATAAGCCGCGAGAGGGTCGAGCTCGCGGGCGCGGTCGAAGTGACCCGACGCCTCATCGATTCGACCCAGCACGCTGGAGAGAAAACCTCTCCAGCAGTGGCCCGGGACAAAGGTCGGCTGGAGTTCGATCGTTCGGCTCAACGCCGCTTCCGAATCCTGCCAACGGGCTTCGCAGAAGGCGATCATCCCCTCCACATAGCAGCCTTCGGCCGACTCTCCCTGGAGGCGGACGGCGGTTGCCAGGGCCTCCCTCGCCGATGCGCAGGCCTCTCTGGCCGGAATCAGGCTGTAGACCGCCGCGAGGACCGTCACCTCGGCCTTGCCGACCCAGGACGGACCGTGGCTCGGGTCGAGCGCCAACGCCGACGTGTAGGATTCCAGCGCACCGACGTGGTCGTTCTTCGAGTAGCGGTAGTGGCGGCCCTTGAGGTAGTGCCGATAGGCCTCGATGTTACCGACCTGGCCCCTCGCCGTGACCGCGTGCTCCCCCGAGTCCAGTCGAGAGGTCACCGCCGTGACGACACCGGCGGCGATCTCGTCCTGGATCGCGAAGACGTCCTCAGCCTCACGATCGAAACGCTCGGACCAGAGCTGATAACCGCTCTCGACTTCGGTCAGCTGCGCGGTCACACGCAGCCGGTTGCCGGCCAAACGCACGCTGCCCTCAAGGACCCGGCCGACCCCGAGTGCCCGACCGATCGACTTCAGGTCGCTCGCCTGTTCGACCGCCTTGAAGGTGGAGGTTCTCGAAGCCACTCGAATGCCGTCGATATGAACCAGGGCGTTCATGATCTCCTCGGCCATGCCTTCGCAGAAATAGTCCTGGTCCTTGGCTGGGCTCATGTCGGCAAAGGGCAGGACGGCGATCGCGATGGATCCGCGCGCCTGGGCTTCGCATGCCTCATCCGGTGGTTTCAACTCCGTGGTATCACCACCGGGCATTTCGATCTCCAGCCCCGCTTTGCACAACCCCTCCATCAGATGTTCGGACAGCGCCGGGTCGAACCATTTCTCCATCAGCTTCCGACCCGATTGAGCGAAATCCTCCTTCTGGGCGAGCAGGTCATCTAGGGCCTTGCGTGCGGCCGCGAGCTCACCGAGCTGGCCATAGGCCGCGGCGAGAATCAAGTTCATCCAATAGACGTCGGCGACGTTGGCCTTGACTGCCTCGTCTACGGCCGCCCGGTAGTTCTCCTTGCGGTATTCGTTGACGCCGAGAGGCGCACGGTACCAGCCGGGATGATGGGGATTGAGATCCATCGCCCGACGGATCAGGGCGCAACCGCGTTCCCACTCCCCCGATAGGGTGATGAGAAAGATGGCCTCGTTGCTGCCGTCGAGTCGGTTGAGAGCCATGGACCTCTCTGCGGCACTCAGACACGCCGCATTCTCCTTGCGGAAAAACAGCGCCACGGCCAGGACCTGTTGTGCGAGATGATTGGACGGGGCCAGGTCCACGGCGCGCCGGGCGGCTTTGAGCGCCCGGTCGAGCGAACCCGCTCTAGGGTTAAAATCATGGGCAAATTCGTGGGAGTAGACCCACGACAGCATCGCCCAACAGTCGGCGTTGGAGGGCGCTTGCTCGACGGCCCGCTCCAGCGCCTCACGCGCCTCCGCGTGCTCGGCAACACTCAGCCGGAAGTGATAACCGAAACCGCGCATGAGAGCTTCGTAAGGGGTGATCTCGTCGAGCGGCCTTACCCGGACGGCCTCGCTGATCGCGCGCGCGAGCACACCGAAGTGGTCTGCGCAGGTCGAGACGATGCGCGGGACGAGATCGTCCTGCAGGTCGAAGATCTCGTCCGGGTTGAAGGGGCGATTAAAGGTCTCGGCCCACAGGTGGGCGCCTGAATCCGCATCGACGAGCTGGATTGCAACCCGCAGCACCGACCCCGCCTGGCGAATGCTGCCCTCCATGACGTATCGCGCTCCGAGCTCCTTACCGACGGCGCGCACGTCCACCGCCTGACCGGCGTAGCGCAGCGTCGAGGAGTGGGAAATTACCCTCAGATAGGAGAAGCGGGACAGACCGGTGACGATGTCCTCGGTCAGCCCCCCGGCCAGGGCATCGACGACGCCGTCCGCGGCCCGGCAGGCAAACGGCAGGACCGCGACCCAGAATCCCTCATCGGAGTCGACCGGCCCCGAACCACAGATCCGTGAAGAGGGTTGGGCTATTTCGGCGCTGCTGTCCGATCCCGGGGATTGCAGGCCCATTTCAGAGCCGACCGCCACAGAGTTATGAGACATCGAAGCGGCCGCAGCAGAGTCGGACTCGCGTCTGAGGAGCTTGAGTTCGTTGAATACGTCGCGTGCCGTCTGGTAACGATCTCGGCGATCCTTCTCGAGGCAACGCCCGATGACGCGGCCGAGGTGGCGGGGAAGATCTGCCCGGATCTCCCCTATCGGCTTCGGTTCATCCTTGAGAATGGAGGACATCAGTCC
>JBDLIO010000184.1:0-5639 GCA_039714865.1 Acidobacteriota bacterium
AGGAAACCAACCACGAACGATTGTGGCACCATCGCATCTCGCTCTTTGGAACCCCGTGCCCCTCATGCGGCTTGCCACTCCGTACCCCCGGTGCTTCTATGTGCGCCAAGTGTGGCTGGAACGACGATCGTGAACCACCTTCCTGAAACGAGAAGGGGACAATATTCCTTTTTTGTGGGGCTTGTCGGGGCGTAGTTCTCGACATGAACGACCAAGCCATTGGTCCGGCTTCGCCAATGGCTACGCCGCGACGGCCTTCGTCCTCTCCTGCGGGTCGAGAACGAAGACCGGAGCGCGTTGGACATGATTTCCTCCGTGTTGTTCATGTCACCCGCAATGCTGGTGGAGACAACCGTTGTCAGGGATCGCGAAGCGACCGGCCGGAGGACGGCATGTCCTTGACCACGGTTGGCCCGTCGGCTATATCATCCCGGCGAACACCACGAAAGACATCACCATTTCCCGCCGACGCCCATCCAGGTCGTATCGCCCTCCAGGCGACCGGAACACCAGGAACGCACAGAAGCGGCGACAGCACCCGGTCAACGGGTTTCAGGCCCCGGCCCCGGCAGCGGCTCCGGCTCCGTGTCCAGTATTCGGTCGCCGCCTCGGTTTGCGGCCCCGGACGCTGATCTGACGCGGACCCGGACGCGGTTTCCTGCCCCTGTCCCGGCCCCTGTATCCCAACCCCGGCCTTCGGGAGCGCTTTGAGACCAACGTGAACTTAGACAACTGCCGATCGCTCCCGCTCGGTCCTTTCCCGGAGGGGCAACAATATCGAATCGGGAGAGCACCGCCCCTCCAGGAAAGGACCTCGGCAGCCTACTGCCGTCAGCCGAGACTTGATCGCTGAGGGTGCCGCCGTGGATTGCCACCCTATGCATTGTCCGCAAATACATGAATACCGGGAGGTTACCCTGGGGACAATGCAAAGAGTGGCACGTCCCGTCGAAAAGGAGGCGCCCGCTGAGAGCTGACAGCTGATAGCTACAACACGTCGTCCCAGCGTCGGTTTTCGAGTTCTTCCACAACGGCCTTGACCTTCTGGGCTTGATCGACAGGAACGACCATCACGGCATCGGGCGTCGCTACGACAACCAGGTCTTCGACGCCGATCAGCGACACGACGGGACCTTCACTGACGATGACGTTGTGGCTCCCGTCGAGGACGACGGTTCGGCCTCGACTGACGTTGCCTGCATCGTCTGAAGGAAGAACTTCTCTCAGAGCCGGCCAGGAACCTACGTCCGACCATGGGAAGGAGACCGGTACGGTCCAGCGCACCGCGGCGCCCTCCATGATTCCGAAATCGACTGAAACCCTTGGCAGATGGGGATAGACTTCGGCCAGGACGGCCTCTTGGTCCCCTGTGCCCTGGGCGTCGCCGATGCGACGAAGGCCTTGGCCGAGTAACGGAAGTTGGCGGTCGATCTCGGCCAGAAGGTCCTCGGCCTTCCAGGCGAACATCCCGGAGTTCCAGAGGAAATCCCCCTGATCGAGGTAGCTTTGAGCGGTAACGCTATCCGGCTTCTCGACAAAACGACTCAAGGCATGAACCTGGTATCCGTCTATCGTCCGGCACACCTCACCAACCTGGAGGTAACCGAAGCCCGTTTCGGGACCGGTAGGCCTCAGCCCAAAAGTCAACAGGCCGCCTTTCTCTTCCACATGGCCGGCCCCTGCACTCATGGCCTGTCTGAATTGTCCCTCGTCCCCGATGATATGGTCCGCAGCCAGGACCAGACAGACGGCGCCCGGGTCACGACGCGTGAGCACCTCGGCAACCAAACCAACGCATGCCGCCGTATCCCGGCCCACCGGCTCCCCCAGGACATTGTCCGGCGGAAGCTCCGGCAAGATCTCCCGAGTGAGCGTTACCGTCGCCGAGGCCGTCACCACCCAAATTCGTTCGGGTGGAACCATCGGCGTCAACCTTTCGTATGTCAACCTCAAGAGAGGCCGGTCGGCGGCCAATTGCAAGAACTGTTTGGGGCGGTTCTTCCTGGACGCGGGCCAGAACCTGGTCCCCGAACCTCCCGCCATGATGACGGCGTGCAGCATGACACCTCCTTGGTCGTGGGCATTGTAACCGAGACGAACGGAGATCACACAACCCATTGGGACTTTTGGGGTTAGGGGATAGGAACCAGGGGTTTGGGGACAGGAGTCGAGATTTGGAAAACAGGTTCGAGAATCAAGGATCAGGGGTCAAGGCCCAGGTGCCTCAACCAGAGGTTAAATCGTTGTGCCATACTCCCTTGATGAGGCATGGGAGAACCGGTGTCCGCCGGCCGATCATCGGTTTGAGAGCGTTGCTCGTTTGCACCATGATGTTCGGTCTTGCATTGACGCCACAGGCTGCTGAGCAGGCCGACTCGGTCGACACCTGGGCCTCGCTCCAGGTCGCCAAGGCTCTGGAGCACGGGTTGGCGCCGATCGACTACCCCCGCGTCCTCCTGGCCCTGGAGTACCGGCACTCCCTGACCCGCTGGTCGACCGCGACCCACCTTCTCGATCGCCTGGCCTCGGCGCGCCCGATGGATCCGCTGATGGCCGACGAACTCAGGCGCCACCGTGCGGCCCTCGCCGTGGACCAGGGGCGTCCCGCAGCCGCGACCCACCTGTTTCATACCAGCGGCGGCCTGACCCGGTGGTGGTCCTCGCCGGCGCACTCGATTGAGGAATTGGGAGATTTCTCCGGCCAGGCTGTCCTTCCCCCGGTGGGTGCCGAGTGGCGTGCAACTCCAGGTACGGATCCGCTGGGCTGGGTCCAGATTCAGGGTCTGGCCTGGCCTGCGCGCCGTCAGATGCTCTACCTGGCGACGACGGTTGAGAGCGATACCATCTCACCCGCAGCCATCCGCCTTGGGGCGGCACAGATTGCCCGGGTCTGGCTCAACGGCAAGCTGCTGCTGACAACAGATTTTCCCCTCAGGGCCGCAGAGGACCAGGTCGCCGCCGGCGCCTGGTTGCGAGCCGGACCAAATTCGCTCGTCGTAGCGGTGGCGTCCGAGTCCTCGGACTGGTGGTTACGGGTCCGACTGACCGCCCCCGACGGGTCTGCCTTGACGGGGGTTCGAGAGATCGAACGGCCCCCCGACACAATCCCGCCGGTCGATCGGCGTCCGCCCGACATCAGGACCCTGGAGAGTGAAATTCGGGCTGCCGTCGCCACGAATGCACCCGGTGCGAAGCTGGCACTGGCGTCCCTGTTGGTAGACCGCAGCCCCTTCCCCCAAGGATCCGGTTCAGCCCGCAAGGCCTGCCGAGAGGCCCGCCGTGAAGATCCGGTTCAGGCCAGGCTTTTCGAGTGGATGGTCACCTCGGAGGCCGCTGCGGAGCGAGACCTCCTGGCGGAGGCTGTTGACGCCGGCGCTCCGGCCTTTCCGGCTCGAACCGAATTGGCTCGTTGGTACCAGGACCGGGGTCTCTTTTTCGAAGCCGAATCTCTCTTGGCTGATCACCTCGAAAATCCAGCCGTTACAGCCGCGGCCCTCAGTCTCGATGTGGAACGGTGGGGTCCCGTGATCCTGGACGATGTGTTCCGGGAGATGGAGAAAACACCCGATTGCCTGGACATCCTCGGGGTTCTGGCCGACTGGTCGGCACAGTTTGGCCGGTGGAAGTTGTTGGATCAGGTGCTGGAGCGGCTGTCGGAACTGGCCCCTGGTCTCCCTCGTGTCGAGGACCTCCAACTCGATGATGCCCAGCGGTGCGGTGACGGAAAACGCCTGGAGCAGCTGTTGACCACCCAACTGGCCCGAGACCCCAACCAGCCCGGCCTCCGAATTCGACTGGCCCGTCTACACGCCTCCCAGAATCACATCGACAGCGCAGCCTCGGTGATCTCCGAAGGGCTGATTCGGTGTCCGAACCACGTCGACCTGCTGATGGAGCAGGCCCACCTCCAGCACAGGCTGGGAGACGACGATGCCGCCGCCCGGTCCGCCCGCCAGGTTCTCGAAGACCGACCACAAAGCCGACGGGCCGAACACCTACTGGCGCTGTTGGGACAGAAATCCGAGGAAACGCACCCAATCCGCGACCCCGAAGAACTGTGGCGACTGGCCGACCAGATCGATCATCTCGAGGGCCCAAACGTCGTTCTGTTGGACCATACGGCCGTACGCTTCCTCCCCGGAAATTTGACCGAGGAGACGGTGCAGCAGGCCTGGTTGGTGCGTTCTCCCGAGGCATCCCGGTCGCTCAAGAGGCACCACGTACCCTATGTGCCGGAGACTCAGCGGCTGAGAGTATTGCAGGCCCGTATCCTTCGCCGGGACGGCAGCGAGGTCAGCGCCCGACGCCGGGATTCCCCTCGGCTTTCCGAGCCCGAACTCAACATTTTCTATGACACACGCCTCCGGGTCTTCTCCTTCGACGACCTCTCCGAAGGCGACATCATCGAGATCAGTACCGTTGTCACCGAAACCGCCGAAGCCAACGAAACCGGCGCCTATGAGGGCGGCATCATTCGCCTGGGCCGCTCAGCCCCGACCCTCCGGGCCGAGATTGAACTCTCCGGTCCCGAAGACCAGATGCCCGCCTGGGAACTGGCGCACCTCGACGGCATTCCGGAGATCACGGAAGATCCTGAAGGCACAACCCACCTCAAGTGGACCTTCCGCGACCTGGCCGGGCTGCCCCGGGACGTGCCCCAAGGTCCCGAACTGATCTTCCGCCCTCATCTTGCTTACTCCAACCACCCGGATTGGGGCGGACTGGCCGACTGGTACGGCAGGCACGTAGCCACACGGATCCGAGCCTCCCGGCAGGTTGAAGACCTCGCCGAACGACTGATCAATGGTGTCACGAAACGCTCAGAGAAAATCGCCCGCATCTATGGCTTCGTCACCAACGAGATTCGTTACGTCGGCCTCGAGTTTGGGGAACATCGGTACCGACCATTTTCCGCCGATTGGGTTCTGACCCACCGCATGGGCGACTGCAAGGACACAGCAGGCCTGTTGGTCGCCCTCTTCTCGTCGATCGACATCCCGGCACGAATGGTGATGGTACGGACCTCAGGACTCGGTCCGGTTGTTGCCAAGATGGCCCTTCTTGAGGATTTCAACCACGCCATTGCCTACCTTCCGGAAGACGATCTATGGCTTGACGGCACGGCCGCAGGACATAATGCCTTTCCGCCCCCCGGCCCGGACCAGAACGCTTGGGTCCTGGTGGTTGACGGTCCTGAGAGCAGGCCCCTGACCACGCCGGCGCCCGGAGCCGGACGGTTCAACTATCGCTACACGCTGACTCGCGCCGAAAATGGAATCTTCAATCTGGGAGTTCGGACCTCGGACATCGGCGAAGCCGCAACGATGCGGAGAGGTCGATTCGGGGGGAGCCGAAACCCGCTCCTTTTCTCGCGATGGATCCAGAGCCAGTTTCCCGGCGCCCAGGTCATCGGGGAACCCGACCTCGACCTCAAGGCTGGGCGGCAGGCAGCCATCATCGAAATTCAAGCCACAGTCGAACGGTCTGCCCTGATGGCCGGGGGTGGATTGAAGACGTACCCCGGCACCTTCGAGCTGGATACTGAACTGATGTCGTCTGAAAAACGCTCAACCCCGATTATCGTCCCGGTCCGGCCGGACCTCGAGTGGACCATCGACATCCGACCAGGACCGGCGCCT
>JBDLIO010000185.1:0-5609 GCA_039714865.1 Acidobacteriota bacterium
CGGGAAAGCCGGTTGACCAGGCTCTCGTGAGAGGGTCGGCGGATTTGACACAGACGAAGGTCACCCCGTACAACATGCCGTGCTCTACGATGACCGGTTGCACCCCCGTTGCGCGAGTGATCGTCCAGAAGAGGCGGTCAATCAGCCACTGACCGGCGTACACGCTGAATGAAATCGTCAGGTATCCCTCCTGGGCAACGTGTTCCCAGGCTGCACGGATCCCCTCCTCCGTGTAGACGTAGTTGTCCAATCGGAGCGATGACAAGGAACTGAACATCGCGTGAGAGTCCAAGAGGCCGTAACACACGACATCCAAGGGGTCGCCCTCGTACTGTTCGAAAAAGGCCCGGGCGTCGTTGACAACCGGGACCACGGCGGGGGACGAGTATGGTCTTTCTGGGTGGAGTTCGGTTCCGATATTGATGATCCTGCCGTCGATATCAACTGACAAAACGGTCTCAAAGCCGTTTCGAACGGCTGCCTGAACGTCATTTCCGGTCCCCGCCCCGACAACCAGGGCCAGTTCCTTTTTGTCGCCCAGACCGAATGGCAGTCCATAGACCTCCCGCAAATAGCCGAGTCTGCTGTTTGCCGAGGAACTCTCGCTGTCAATCGCAGCGTCTCCGAGATCGTGCATGTACTGGTGGAAATCCCTGTTGACCTTGACGACAAGCGTCGATCCTTCGTTCGCAAGATCGATCCGATTGTAGGGAGAGAAGACAGCCCCTTGGACCGAGTACAGCCCGAGAGCGACCGCGAGGACCAGGCCGGCCGCCGAAGTCCATTTTTTCGAGAGGAAAAGGAAGGGTGCTCCACCGATAAGAATCCAGAATGGAGGTGAGGCGTCGAGAAATGTCAGGGCCGTGAACGCTATGACACCCAGGAGCGAACCGACCAGGTCGAAGGAATACGCCCGCAGGGTCGGGAGCATGGGAAAGAGTCTTCCAACGGCGGCGCCTGCAAAGAGGAATACCGAGACGATGCCCAGGAAGATCCCGAAGAAGATTGAAATATTTCCGATGAACTCGAGTATTGAAGTCGATTCGGAAACGCCTCCCCACAGCAGTACTGCACCATCCGGAAACCGGAGGTGCACAATGCCCAGGCGTTCGGAAAAAGCCAGCACTGCCGAAACCAGGGCCAATGCCGGGAGGGTGAAGTGGACGAGGCCTGGGCGTCGTTTTCCAAGGGCCACTCCGAGCCCCATCCCCAAAAAACACCCAATGAGAATCAGATTATTGAAGTAGGCGAAGACCCTGATCTGTGTCGAAGCCCAACGAATCATCGCCAATTCGAGGGCCAGGATCCCAAACGTCGCCAGTCCCAGCGCGAGACCTGTGAAACCGGTGTGGTCCACCCAGGTTGAATCGGTGGTCGCTTCACTCAGGCGTCGCCTGAGGTCTCGCTGGGTCGATTTCATCGGAGAACCGGATCGGGCTGTTTCGGATTGTGGGATAACATTCTCCATCTTCCAGTCTCAAGCCCGAGGAGTCTACCATTCGGCCAAAGACATCCCTCCCCAAGCGGGAGGCCGAGACGCTTCGGTGCGAATAGCTGCGGCTGCGATATGGTTGCACTGGGGATGGAGGAACGCGACGCGGTGAAGACGGAGGAGAGCAGGGTGGCCTGGGGCCGGCGGCCGATCATTCGGTTGCTGCGAACCTACAGCAGTCGTTATCTCGGCTGGTATGCCACCGGTGGGCTCTTCCTGTGGGTGACCAATTACCTGGCGGTCAGTATTCCCCTTCAGATCGGCCATGCGATCGATGCCTTGCGGGCGGGCACGCCCATGGGTCGCTACGTCGTCACGATCGGGCTGATGGGAGCGGCCGTGATCGTCGTGCGGACCTTGTCGAGGATCCTGATTTTCAACCCTGGGAGGTATCAGGAATATTTGATCCGCCGCGATGTCTTCGCCAAGTTGATGCGGCTGCAGCCCGCGTTTTATGCGGGACAGACTCGCGGGGACGTCGTTTCCCGTGCTTCCAACGATGTCACCTGGGTCCGAACCCTGGTCGGATTCGGTGGCCTCCAGGTCTTCAACGTCTCGATGGCGGTGACCCTGGTCGGATGGAAGATGGTCTCGTTGTCCCCCCGCCTGACGTTCGCTGCTCTGGTGCCGATCTTGATTGGGGTCGGCGCGGTGCAGTTTGGTATCCGTCGGGTTTTTGTGCTCGGCCGCCGGTCCCAGGAACAACTGGGTGAGATCTCCGAGCATGTCCTTGGCACCCTCCAGGGCATGGCGGCGATTCAGGGGTTTGTCGCTGAACGAGCCTTTGTCAACCGGTTCGAAGAGCGCAATCAGGCATGGCTGAAAACCGGTATCCAGTTGGCCCTGATCCGTGCTGTGGCTTTGCCCCTGCTGGTTCTCTCCGGGGGAGTGGCGATGTTCATGCTCCTGGCTGTCGGCGGTCCGATGGCGATCGAGGGCACGATCACTGTTGGGGAGATGGTGGCCTTTGCAGCACTTCTGACCGTGTTGCTGCCGACCCTCCGGTCAATGGGATGGTTGCTCTCGGTTCTGGCTCGCGGCAGGGCGTCTCTTGAGCGAATCTTCGAACTGCTCGACGCACCCGTGCCGGAGGCTTCCGGGAGTCCTGGAGTGGAGGTCGAGGCAGGGCGCGGTCCGGCTATTTCGATCAGGAACTTGGACTTTGCCTATCCCGACGAGCCCGATCGGCAGGTGCTCAAGAATATTTCGGTGGACCTGCCGGCAGGCTCGATGGTCGGGCTGTTCGGGCGGACCGGGAGCGGCAAGAGCACGCTTCTCGGTGTATTGGCTCGTCTGTATGAGCCGCCTCGAGGAACGGTTTTCATCGACGGTTTTGATGTGCGGGATGTCGAGCTTGCGGCGTGGCGGAAGCGTCTGGCGGTGGTGCCCCAGCGCCCGTTTCTCTTTTCCGACACGATCTCATGCAACGTGGCGCTCGAAAGTGATGCCGATAATGAGCGCATTGAGCAGGCGGTTGCTGCAGCCGCACTGGATCCGGACATCGAGGCATTGCAGGCCGGCATGGACACCGTGGTAGGTGAGCGGGGCATCATGCTGTCGGGAGGTCAGCGGCAGAGGGTCGCATTGGCGCGCGGCCTCTACCGGCGGGGTGATCTGTTGATTCTGGACGACGTACTGTCTGCGGTCGACCACGCGACCGAAAGCGGACTGGTTGACAGCCTGGAGGCTCTCGGCGGAGCTCGGGGCGGGCCGACCGTGCTGATCGCGTCCCACCGTCTTTCGGCCTTGAGAAGAACGGATCTGGTACTGGTTCTGGACCGGGGCCGTCTGATCGATGTGGGTCGGCACGACGAACTCATCGATCGACCGGGCATCTACCGGGAGACCTGGCTGGCGCAGCGAGCGGGTGCGCCGTCAGCAGACAAGGTGGCCTCGTGAAAGGGCCGGATGCAGGCGGTGTGATCAGACAATTGTGGCCCTACATGCGGCCCGACGTCTGGGCCTTTGCCCTGGCTTTGGCCTTGACGCCGCTGGCCGCGGTTCTCAGCCTGGCTCAGCCCTACCTGCTGAAGACGGCGATCGACGACCACGTCGTGCCGGGGTTGGCCGGAGGATTGGGCACGATAGCGCTGCTTTACCTGGCGGCGGTTGTGGCCGGCTACCTGTTGGAGGGTCTGTATGTCCTCTCTCTTGCATGGGGGGGCCAGCGAACGATTCTCAGGCTTCGATCGGCGGTGTACGAGAGACTACTTTCCTTGAGGCAGTCCTTTCTCGACGGTCAACCGGCGGGCCGCCTTCTGACCCGGGCGACCTCCGATGTCGATGCCCTCGGTGAGGCGTTCTCGACGGGGTTGATCGCCATTGTCCTGGATCTCTTGATGATTGTCGGTACGTTGGCGGCGATGTTCTGGCTCGATGCGGGCTTGACGGTCGTCCTGTTGATGTTGGCGCCACCGCTGTTGTGGATACTCAATATGGTCCGAAAGCGGCTCCGGGTAGTCTTCACCCAGGTCAGGGAGGCTCTGGCCGCGGTCAATGCCTTCCTGGCCGAAAGGGTCGATGGTGTCGAGATCGTGCAACTCTACGGTCATGAGGCAGAAGCCCAGGCGCAATTCGATGACCTCAACAGTAGTTTCAGGCGATTGACGACCCGCTCCAACATGTACGATGCGTTTATCTACGCTCTGGTCGACGGTGTCGCCTCGATCGGTGTGGCCGTCATGCTGTGGTACGGCTCAGGAATAGCTGCCCAGTGGGGTTTTCGATTGCCCTTCGGCTCAGTCGTGACTGCGGGACTCCTGGTGGCTTTTCTTGAGTACCTCGACCGGCTCTTCAGACCATTGCGGGAGCTCTCCGGCAAGGTGGCCATCCTCCAGCGAGGCGGTGCGGCGCTCGAGAAGATCCTCGAACTTCTGGGTGAGGTTGCCGTGACGGACGATGGTGGCGAGGCCATCGGGGCCGTCGCCGGCCACATCGTCTGCACCGATCTGCGGTTTCGCTATCGACCGGATGCCGAGGATGTCCTGCGGGGGATCAATTTGGAAATACAACCCGGCGAGGTCATTGCCCTGGTCGGCTCGACCGGGTCAGGCAAGACGACCTTGACCCGCCTTTTGGATACCGCCTACATCGGGTACGAGGGTTCGATCCTCATTGACGGTCGGGAGCTGAGTTCTCTGCGGCTCAAGGACGTGCGCGCCCAGGTGGCCGGGGTCCGTCAGGATCCCCAGCTCTTTTCGGAGGCCCTGCAGTTCAACGTCGATTTGGACAATCAGGCGATCGATCAGTCACAGAGGCAGCGTGCGGCGGCGATGGTCCATGTCGATCAGCTGGTTGAGCGAGTCGGGTGGGATCATCGGTTGCGGGAACGGGGAACGGACCTCTCGGTCGGCGAAGGCCAACTGGTGACCTTTGCAAGGGCCATGGCCCACGACAACGAGGTCGTCATCCTCGACGAGGCAACCGCCAGCATCGACACCCTGACCGAACGATTGGTCCAGGACGCCCTTGCGCGGATCTTCGAAAGGCGCACGGTCATCGTCGTCGCCCATCGGCTTTCGACGGTGGAGAGGGCCGACCGAATCCTGGTGATGGAGGCCGGGCGCATTGTCGAAGAGGGTACGCATGATGAGCTGATGAGCTTGGACGGGGCGTACGTGAGGTTGGTGCGGTCTGGGGAGGAACTGGTCGCTTGACGGTGGCTTTGCATGGAGCGCGATTGCCAGGCCCGCATCGGTGGTGGTTATTGAGGGCGGGCGCCGCTGCACCTCGCTTCGCTCGGCGCTTCCGGTCCGCGGCCGTCGGCGAATCGAGGCTTGAGGGGCGCGGTTGGTTGAAGGTCGGCTGTGCCTCGTTTTGCCTCATGGCCGCGTCCCGGCCCACTTCGTGGGCAGCGGCTCGACGGGCTTGACGGTTTCCTGGCCTCCATCACAAACGCCCCGCCCACCACCCCTTCGCCCACGCGGGCCGCTTCGCGACCTCCACGGCTTCGCCGTGATCGCCCTGCGGGCGATGCGCGATGTCCCTACCCGCCCGCCCTCAGAAATTTCGGAAGTCGTCGCCCTTCGGTCTCCTCACTGCCGAAATTTCCTAGGGGTGGTGGGGTTAGATAGTGAGATGAAAAAAGGGGAAAAGAGAAGAAAGGAAAATGGATTCT